>JBOHUP010000118.1:0-7382 GCA_050734615.1 Candidatus Dormibacteraceae bacterium
CCAGCTCGCGCAACTCTCCGGCGTCGAGCACGCGGCCGCGATCGGGCACGTACGAGTCATCACACTCGAGCGCGGGGCTCACCCAGTCGTTCATACCGATGTCGAGGTCGGAGAGCACGAAGACCGGCGTCTGGAAACGGTCGGCGTAGTCGAATGCGTCACGCCCGAACTCGTAGCACTCCTCGACGGTGGCGGGGAGGAGAACGATGTGCTTGGTATCGCCATGAGAAAGGGTGTACGCGAATCCGATGTCGCCCTGCGACGTGCGGGTCGGCAGGCCGGTCGACGGGCCGATCCGCTGGATGTCGAAGATCACCACGGGCACCTCGGCGTAGTAACCAAGACCGGCGAACTCGGCCATCAACGAGATGCCCGGTCCTGAGGTGGAGGTCATCGCGCGCGCTCCCGCCCATCCAGCGCCGATCGCCATGCCCACGGCGGCAAGCTCGTCCTCGGCCTGGACGACAGAGATCCGCTTCCGGCCGGTGGCGGGATCGGTGCGAAAGCGCTCCGCGTACGCGATCAGGTTCTCGCAAAGAGATGACGACGGGGTGATGGGGTACCAGGCGGCGACCGTGACCCCGCCCATCAATGCGCCCAGCGCGGCCGCCTGGTTGCCCTCGACCAGCACTTTGCCTTCGACCGCGCCGGTCATCGGCTCGAGTCGATAGGCGTCCTTTTTGGAGAAGTTGTCCTGCCAGTAGTCGTGGCCGACCTTGATCGCTTCCATGTTGACGGGTACCGCTTTCGGCTTGGTCAGGAACTGGCGTTTGACGCCGTGCTCGAGTGCCTCCATCGGGATGTTGAGAAGGCCTGCGACGACGCCGACGTAGATCATGTTGGCGAGCTGCTTGCGCAGGGTGTCGTTCTGGATCTTCGCCTTGGCCAGCTTGGAGAAGGGGACCGGGTAATAAGTCACATCGGTCCTTGCCTCGTTGGTCGAAAAGGCCTCCTCGTGGATGACGACTCCGCCGGGCCTGACCGTCTTCAGATCCTGGTGCCACGTCGCCACGTTGAAGGCGACCAGCACGTCCACCCTGTCCGACCGCGCCATGTGGCCCTCGCGCGTAACCCGCAGCTGGTACCAGGTGGGCAGGCCCTCGATGTTGGATGGAAAGACGTTTTTCGGGGCGACCGGGATCCCCATGTGGAAGATCGCACGCGTCAAAACCAGGTTCGCCGTCTGGCTCCCGGAACCGTTGACGGTGGCTGCCTGGATGGTGAGGTCGTTGATGATTGGTTCGGTCACTTCCGCGGGAGTTCGGATTTTACGCGCCTGCAGCTCCGGGCCTCGATTCTCTAGAGTCCTCACTACGTGAAGGTCGCAATTCCCAAAGAGAGGAGCCCGGAGGAGCACAGAGTTGCCCTGGTCCCGGACACCGCGACCAAGCTCGTCGCCGCCCACCTCGAAGTCTCGGTCGAGACAGGCGCCGGAGCCGGCGCTTACATCACCGACGAGGCATTCGAGAAGGCCGGCGTCAGCGTGGCCGCGGGCGAAGCGGCGCTCCTGAAGGACGCCGACGTCGTGCTGAAGGTTCAGGCGCCGGCGGCCGAGGAGGTGGCGCTGCTGAAGAAGGACGCGGTGCTCATCAGCTTTCTCCAGCCCGCTTCCCAGGGGGACATCGTCAAAGCCCTGGCCAAGCAGGGCGTGACCGCGTTCAGCCTGGAGCTCGTACCGCGCATCTCCCGCGCCCAATCCATGGACGCCCTGTCATCGCAGGCCTCGGCCGCCGGCTATAAGGCCGTGCTCATGGCCGCCACGCGCCTTGGCAAGTTCTTCCCGATGATGATGACAGCGGCCGGCACGGTCGCCCCCGCGCGCGTCCTCGTGATGGGCGCCGGGGTGGCGGGCCTGCAGGCTATCGCGACCGCACGCCGCCTCGGCGCGGTGGTATCCGCTTATGACGTTCGGCCTGCTGTCAAGGAAGAAGTGCAGTCGCTGGGCGCTACTTTCATCGAGCTGCCTCTGGAAACACAGGAAGGCGAAGGCGGCTACGCCAAAGAGCAGTCGGAGGACTTCCTGCGCAAGCAGCGCGAGCTCATCGGCGAGCACGTGGCGAAATCAGACGTAGTCATAACGACGGCGGCGGTGCCCGGCCGGCGCGCGCCGCTGCTGGTCACAGGTGCCATGGTCAAGGGCATGCGTCCCGGATCGGTGATCGTGGACCTGGCGGCCGAGACCGGTGGCAACGTCGAGCTCACCCAGGCCGGCCAGGACGTCGACGTCAACGGCGTCACCATCATCGGGACGCGCAACGTGCCGTCGACCATGGCGCTCCACGCCAGCCAGCTGTACGCGCGCAACGTCGCCAATCTCCTGTTGCACCTGGTCAAGGACGGGGCCGTCAACCTCGATTTCGCCGACGAGATCACCAAAGGCAGCTGTGTCACGCACGGCGGAGAGATCGTCAACGAACGGGCCAAGCAGCTAGTTTCCGCGTCATGACCAACGAGCTGCTCAACGAGTTGACGTTCTTCGTGCTGGCGATGTTCGTCGGCATCGAGGTCATCTCCAAGGTGCCTACGATCCTCCACACGCCATTGATGTCAGGGAGCAACGCGATCCATGGCATCATCCTGGTCGGCGCGATCGTGATCGCGGCCGGCGCGAACAGTCCCACCAGCATTGTGCTCGGCCTGGTCGCTGTCACACTCGCCACGACCAACGTGGTCGGCGGCTTTGTCGTGACCGATCGGATGCTCGAGATGTTCAAGGGCCGCCAGCAGGCGAAGCCCACCCCAGCCACTCCGGCCCACAAATGACGACGGCAATCGCGATCGCCTACCTGGTGGCCGCTGTGCTCTTCATCCTTGGGTTGAAACAGCTGAGCTCTCCCAAGGGCGCGCGAAACGGTAACTTCACAGCGGCGGTCGGCATGGTGATCGCGCTGGTGGCGACGCTTCCGCTGCTCCATTTCACCACGGCGGGCGTGATCATCATTGCGATCGGAGTCGTCATTGGGGGCGCGGTCGGAAGCGTCGGCGCCCGCATTGTGAAGATGACCGCGATCCCGCAGATGGTCGCGCTGTTCAACGGAGTGGGCGGTGGCGCCGCTGCGCTGGTCGCGGTTGCCGAGCTGCTCAGCTTTGGATCGCACCCGGCCTTCTCCGAAGCCTTGCCCAGCGTATTCAGCATCGTCATCGGCTCCGTCTCTTTCGCGGGCAGCATGGTCGCGTTCGCAAAGCTGCAGGAGCTTATGACCGGGACACCCATCACCTATCCCGGCCAGCAGATCGTGAATGGCCTGCTCGCCGCGGCCATCGTCGGGTTTGCCATCGCCATTCTGGCCGTGGCGTCGGTGCCGTTCTCGTTCATCGCTCTGATGGTGCTCGCACTGGTTCTGGGCGTGGCTGTGGTGCTCCCGATCGGCGGGGCCGACATGCCGGTGGTGATCTCCCTGCTGAACGCATTCACCGGGCTGGCGGTCGCCGCCAGCGGGTTCACGCTCAACAACTTCGCCTTGATCGTCGCAGGCACATTGGTGGGAGCCTCCGGCAGTCTCCTGACCAAGTTGATGAGCGACGCGATGGGGCGCTCGCTCGGCAACGTGCTTTTCGGCGCCTTCGGCCAGACCCGTGCCGGCGCAGCCGCGGCCGCGGGTGGGGGTCCGGCTCGCAGCGTCCGGTCAGCCTCGGCGGAAGACCTAGGCACTCTGCTCGCCTACTCGCAGCGGGTCATCATCGTCCCGGGTTACGGCCTTGCCGTCGCCCAGGCCCAGCACGCCGCGCGCGAGCTGGCGGACGTGCTGGAGAAGCGCGGAGTGGAGGTGACATACGCCATCCATCCGGTGGCCGGCCGCATGCCCGGCCATATGAACGTCCTGCTGGCCGAGGCCAACGTGCCCTATGAGCAGCTCAAAGAGATGGACGAGGCCAACGACGAGTTCAAGAATGCCGACGTGGCGTTGATCGTCGGCGCCAACGACGTCGTCAACCCGTCTGCCCGCAACTCGCCGGGCAGCCCGATCTACGGCATGCCGATCCTCAATGCGGACCAGGCCAAGAACGTCATTTTCATGAAGCGGTCCATGCGGCCCGGGTTCGCGGGGATCGACAACGACCTGATGTTCGGGCCGCACACGCTGATGTTCTTCGGCGACGCCAAGGACTCGCTGACCAAGCTGGTCGCCGCTGTCAAAGCGGCCTGACCGGATCCCGCCTGGCAGTGGGACGTGGAGTCCCGGGATCTGTCCTGACCCGCGCCTTGAATGACGACGAGCCTCCTGCCCAAGCGGTAGGAGGCTCGCGCCGCGAAGAGGGTGTGGTGGTGCAGATCCTAAGGAGGGACGCCACAACTCGTTAGTGACTGACTCACAAAAGTGAGCGGTGTGGCTTGTGCTGCCTACAATGCCCCAGATGGGCGACCAGGCCACGCTTCTCTTCACGGTCGCCCTCCTGACTGTCTACGTAGTCGGCGTGGGGGGCTCGACCGCGGCTGCGATCGGGATCAGGGAAGCCTGGCGCCGGCGAGTGCGCAGCCGTCCTCGCCCCGAGCTCACCCGGGGCGAAGTTGTCCTGAACGCACCGAGCCTGCCCGGCCCCGTGCGGGTCCTTCGTGTCGCAGGATGGGTGGCCTTTCCGTTTGCCCTCGCGCTGGCCGTCTTCGCCAACCGGCAGTACGTGTGGGTGGCCCCCGTGGCTGTGATCGTGATGGTGGCGCTGAACGCCTACTACTTCACCGCGATGCAGGGCCTGGGCGAGCGGCTGACTCTGCACCCGGATGGGTTCCGTTTTGGCGCCCATGACGTCCGCTGGATCCACGTCACGGAGCTCACGGGCGCCCACGTCGGACCGTTCCGGGGGACGAAGATGTCTGAACCGGGGGAGTGGCAGGACCCCAAGCTCGTGCCGAACGTCGTTTTCTATCGGTTGAATCGCGCCCTGGTCAATCCGCGGAAATCAACGCTGCCCCGGTGGGGCGGGCTCAGCTATTACGACGGCACGATTCGCAACGTGTTCGGGCTACCCACCGAGCAGCTGCTCCGCGCCATGCGCGAGCGTCGACAGGTCGCTCTCGAAGCTGAAAAGCCGCCGCTCCGGCGTCCGCGGCCCGACGAGGTCCGCCCGCTCAGGAATCCCGAAGCTTGAGCATCCGCTCCAGCGGCTTGGTGTCGAAGGGATAGGCGAGCCGCAGCACGAAATGCTGTAGACCCGCTTTCAGCCACGCATTGGCGATCCTCGGTGACGTCCGGCCGATGTTGGCCGTGCGCTCGATCGATTTCGGATCGCGGCCGACGCGCCGGCACCATTCATCGAGCACGGCTGACTTGGCCGCGAACTCTTCAGGCGAGTCGCCGCCGTTCCACATCTGCGCGTGCTCGGCAACCAGGCGGAGCACGACCTTCTCTCCTCCGCCGCCGATCAGGATCGGCAGCGAGCCCGCGGGCCCGGGCTTCAGCGCCTCGATGCGCCGCTTGATTCGCGGCAGGGCTTCGTTCAAGAGTCGTACGCGGTCGCGCGCTTCGCCGAACTCGAAACCGTACTCCGTGTAGTCCGGCTCGAACCATCCCGCACCAAGTCCCAGGACGAGCCTTCCACCTGACAGCTGGTCGACCGTGCCCGCCATGTATGCGATCAGGTCTGGGTTCCGATACCCGACGCACGTGACCATGGGACCGATTTGCGGCGCGCGCGTTTCGATGGCCGCTGCCGCCAGCAGCGACCAGCATTCGAACTGGTTGCCGTCTGAGTTCCCGTAAAGCGGAAAGAAGTGATCCCAGAACCAAATGCTGTCGACGCCGAGCTCGTCCGCGCGACGCCACGCATCCCGCAGTTCCTGGATCGTGCACTGCTGCGGATGGATCGTCACGCCGACTTTGAACGGCCGGGCCGTCGACATTGGCTGTGAGATTATCCGACGATGGACGGCGATCTCATGGTGTCACCGGTGGACTTCCACACGGCCGGTCCTGAGCTCTGGAAGCGATATCACGACTACCGGCGCGCGCGTCAGAAGGACGAGCGCCCTGACGATCCTGTGCGGCCCGACCAGGTCGAAGAGCAGCGGCTGAGGCTCGTCAACATGCTCGAGTTCGAGTATCGGTACGAGATCCAACGAAGCGGCGTGACGCTCAGCATGTTCGGCGGCTCGACGGTCAGGTCTGACAATCCCGAGTACGCCACCAACAAGCACCTTCTGTGGGTCGACTTCTATGTGCGTCGCGCGGAGCGGCGCCGGCGCATCGGAGCCGCCTGGCTGCCTGTGGTCCTCGAGCTGATGGATCGCCATGGCTGCACGACCGTCAACCTGAGCGCGGAAGACAAAGCTGGCCACGCCTTCTTGAAGTGGGCCGGGGCCGAGGCCAGGATGACTGGCGCCGAGAACCGCCTCGACGTCGCCGATGTCGACTGGGCGATGGTCGAGCGCTGGGTTGAAGAAGGGCCGCGGCGGTCACCGGGCACAAGGTTGGAGATCTATGACGCTGGACTGCCGGAAGCAATGTGGCCCGATTTCGCGCCGCAAATTTCTATCCTGCTGAACACGATCCCGTGGGAGGGACTCGACCATGGCGAAATCGTCGTCACTCCCGCCCACATGAAGCGCGACTACGAGCAGATCCAGGCCAGCCAGGAGACTCTGCACAGCGTGCTCACGCGCGAACCCGACGGCTCGATGTCCTCGATCACCGAGGTCACCTGGGCGCCCTACAGCAGCACGATCGTTCGACAGCAGTTCACGGGGGTCCTTCCGGGCGCGCGAGGGCGCGGCCTCGGCAAGTGGATCAAGGCCGCGATGCTCCTTCGCCTCAGGGAGCTGCATCCTGACTTCCGCTGGTTGTCGACCGGCAACGCGGGTTCCAACGCCCCCATGCTCGCGATCAACAAGAAGCTCGGCTTCAAGCAATATCGAGCGGGCGCGGATTACCAGATGACGCGAGACCAGCTCGCGATCAAGATCCGCAGCGTCTAGCCGGCCGGCGTGCGGCGGCTAGGCCCGCCGGCGGCTCTGCACGCTGCGGACGAGCAGGATGATCCCGATCACGATCAACAGCAGCGGCAGTGCGGCCTTGCCGAACCCGCCGTAATCCATGTTGCTGATGCCGAGGATGGATTCGAACAGCACGAATCCGATCAGGAAGATCATTGCGCCCGCGAACATCAGCGTGCGGCCGCGCTTCAGTGCCGGCACGTAGCGGTCGCGAAGCGCTTGCAGATACATGCCCAGACCGACTCCGAACGGCACGATCAGGGCCCATGCGAACGCCCAGCTGGGCCAGTCGCCGCTGCTGCTCTGATAGGCGAGGACCAGGCCCAGCATCGTGATGATTCCGCCGGGGATGGAAGAGCCGGCGCCGGCGCCGACAAAGCCGACCACGAGCAGGGTCAGCCCAGGGATGATCACGAAAAGCGGCCAGCCGTACTGGGTCAGATCGACCCCGAAC
>JBOHUP010000119.1:0-4824 GCA_050734615.1 Candidatus Dormibacteraceae bacterium
GGTAGCGAGACGCCCGCGAACTCGCCCGCGGCCAGCGCGGCGGCGGCGTTCATCGCCTGGTGGCGACCGTCCAGTGTCAGTCGCACCTCGACCCCGCGCACCGAGAACTCACAACCCCCGCCTGTCAGTGACCGGTAGCCGGTGACGCGGTAGTCGCCCTTTTCGACGCCGAAGCTGGCAATCCGAGCCGGTGTCATCCGAGTCAGGAGCGGATAGAACTCGTTGTCGGCGTTCAACACGGCCAGACCTTCCTGAGGCAGCGTCGCGACGAGTTCCCCCTTGGCTCGGGCGAGTTGCTCGTGCGACGAAAAGAACTCCATGTGAACCGTCCCGACATTGGTGACGATGCCGATCGACGGCTTGGCGAGGGCCGCCAGTCGAGCGATGTCGCCCGCGCGCTGCATGCCCATCTCGAGGACAAGGGCGGTGTGGTGTGGTTCGACCTTCATCACGGTCAGTGGGACCCCGGTCTCGGTATTGAGGTTGCCCGTCGACCGCAGGACATCGAAACGCAGCGCGAGGGCTGCGGCGACCATCTCCTTCGTGGAGGTTTTGCCGTTGCTGCCCGTGACACCCACGACCAGTGGACGGATGTGCTCGAGCGTGTACGCCGCGAGCGTATACAGCGCCGCCCACGTGTCCGGCACCAGGATCTCGACGATCCCCGACGGGATGTCGGTCTTGCGCTGGACCACGACCGCCGCCGCGCCACGAGCGATGGCGTCACCGACGAAGCGGTGGCCGTCCATATCGGCGCCGCGCAGAGCGAAGAAGAGCCCGCCCTGGACGACCTCGCGCGAATCTGTATGGAAAGTCGAGAAAGTGTTTCCGACCTGGGTGCCGCCGACCTCGCCGCCCCCGGTCGCCTCGAGGATCTCGAGGAGACTGAGTTTCATCAGGTGATAAGTAGAACGGTTAGTGCGGGTCGGGTGTTATTCGCCAGTCCACGACCATCGCCTGGGCGATCTTCTGCCAGATCGGGCCGGCGGTGATGTAGCCGTCATTGAGCGTCCAGTCGCGATCGCTGCCGGCGGCGTGCGGCTTGCGGATCACCACCAGCATCGTGAAGCGGGGGTGCTGCGCCGGGAGGAAGCCCACGAACGAAGCCCACACATCCTGCGTGTACTGGCCGTTGACGGGGATCTGTGATGTGCCCGTCTTGGCGGTCTGGTCGAGCGCGAAGCCCTTGACCTTCGAGGTGTAACCGGAGCCGTGCTGCACGACCGACTCCATCATCGTGGTCATCTGTGCCGCAGCCGCCGCGCTGATCACCTGGCGCTGGGGCTGCAGCAGCAGCGGGTTGATCTGGGTGCCGATGCGCTCGACCACGTGGGGCGGGGCGTACTTGCCGCCGTTGGCGATCACATTGACGGCGGACAGCATCTGGACCATGTTCACGTCGATGCCCTGCCCGAACGAGCTGGTGGCGTACTGCGAGTCCGCCATCTGGGCCGCTGACGGCGGCGCCACCGCGTCCTCGGCGGCGACGTCGATCCCGCTCGGTTTGGTCAGGCCGAAGCCATCGAGGTAGCTGTAGAAGGCGGCGTGGCCCTCAGCCTGCATCGCTTTCATCGCGCCGACGTTGAGCGAATGCTCCAGCACGTACGTGTAGTCGATATTGCCGTGGTTCCTGCGGTCCCAGTCGTAAATGCGGTAGCCGCCGACGGACAGAAAGCCGGGGTCGTTGATCACCGAGCTCGGCGTGATCGCGCCAGAATTGATCGCGCCGGCCAGCGTGACGACCTTCATCACCGAGCCCGGCTCGTAAACCGAGCTCGCGACGTTGTCCAGAAACAAGGCCGGCGCGGTCTGGCTGAAGTTGTTCGCGCTGTAGCTCGGGTAGTCGGCCCAGGCGACGATGCCGCCCGTGGTCGAGTCCATGACCAGCACACTGCCGCTCTCGGCATTGTCTTTCTTGACGCCGTCGGCGAGCGCCTGCTCGGCCGCGTACTGGACGTTGGCGTCGAGCGAGAGCACGAGGTCGGATCCGTTGACGGGGTCCTGGTGGGTGTGAGTGCCGAGCACGATCTCGCGGTTGGCGAGGTCGCGATAGCTCGAGATGTACCCGGGGGTGCCGGCCAGCACGTTCTGATATCTAGCCTCCAGCCCGTACTGCCCCTGGCCGTTGTAGTTGACGAAACCGAGCAGGTTGGCGGCCAGCGTAGTCCCGGGGGCGATGCCCGGCAGATACGCGCGCTGCGTGTCATCCTCCAGGCCGACGCCGGGGAGCCGCAGGGCGGTCAGCTTGTCAGCCTTGTCCTGGGTGAACCGGTGCGCGATGTAGGCGAACTTGGCGCCCGACGCGAGCGTGGTCATCACCGATCCCTTGTCGACACCGAGCACCGAGGCCAGCCCAGTTGCGACCTCATCGCGCTGGGACGCCGTGATCTGGTCCGGTGAGACGAAAGCCGAGTACACGGTCGTGTTGACCACAAGCTGCGTGAGGTTGCGGTCCAGGATCACACCGCGCACGGCGGGCAGGGTGACCACCTCGCGGTACTGGGCCTGCGCCTGCTGCGTGAGCTGGCCGTGCTCGAGCACCTGCCAGTAGGCAAGGCGGACCCAGATCGAACCGGCGAGGACCAGGGCGACGGTAAGCATCGAAAGTACACGAAGGCGCGCCGAACCAACACGCTCGACGCGGCCCGGGCGCCTCGAGCCGAGGGCCCTTGTCGACACTACTTCGTGGTCGCCGCCATGACGTCGCGCGTGCCGCCAACCGTGTTGACGACGGCCGCGACCGCCCGCAGCCACAGGGGTGTGTCATCTCCCGCCGCGGCGCCGACCGGCGCGGCGAGGTCGATCGCCACGGCCTGGCCCGGCACGTAAGTGGCCGGCTCCACGCGCTGCATACCGCTTTGGGCGGCCTGCTGTTGAACCTGCGCGGGAGCATGCAGCGTCACCTCCTGGTAGCGCAGCTGATCCTGTTCGGCGACGAGCTGCCTCTGCTGATCCTGGAGGCGCGCGATGTCGTATGAAGACTGTGTGATCTGAGCCGCGATGGCGAGGTAGAACAGCACGACGATCACCAGCGCGCCGACGCCCAGGTAGGCGTGCCCGAAGCCGGACAGGCGCAAGCGGTTCGCGGCCGCCGAGCCGGCGACCTGGACGAAGCCGCGCGTGCGGCGACGCCGCCGCGGCGGTGCGCTGATCTGGGGCGTGCCTGAAGCGGTCAGGCGGCGCCGGGTCAATGTGCGGGTCGATATCAAGACGTGTGCCTCATGTGTTGCTGGGACGTGTGCTGCGCGTCATTGGCCTCTTCGGTTTGGCACGGGATGGCGCCTGGTGACCGGAGGGGTAGCCGGCCACCAGGACTTGTGGTTTCAGATCTTTTCCGCCACGCGCAAGCGCGCGGAGCGCGCTCGAGGATTGGCGGACACCTCCTCATCTGTGGGCCGCGCCGGGCGGCGGGTCACGATACGAAGGGTTGCCCGGTGGCCGCAGGTACAGACTGGCTGCTGGGGTGGGCAGATACAGTCCTTGGACTCGACGTTGAAGAATGACTTGACCAAGCGGTCTTCCAGGGAATGGAAGCTGATCGTCGCCATACGACCACCGGGTTTAAGAATCAAAAGAGCTGCCTTCAGTCCTGCCTCGATCTCGTCCAGCTCGTCGTTGACCGCGATTCGAAGACCCTGAAAGGTCCGTGTCGCGACGTTGATGTCGCGCGGCCAAGCCTTGCGCGGTATCGCCGCTTCGACCGCCTGGGCGAGATCGCGTGTGGTGCGCAGCGGGCGCCGCGCCACGATGAACTGCGCGATCCGCCGAGCCCAACGTTCTTCGCCGTACTCACGCACGATGCGCTCGATCTCGGCGCCGTCGTAGTCGTTGACGATACGGGCCGCTGTGAGAGTCGCAGCGCCGTCCATCCTCATGTCGAGCGGACCTTCGGCGCGGAAGCTGAACCCGCGTCTCGGGTCGTCGAGTTGGGTGCTGGAGAGACCGAAATCGAAGAGGACCAGGTCCGCCGCGTGAAATCCCATGTCGCCGGCGAGCGAGCCGAGCTCGGCAAACCGTCCGTTGACCAGAACCACCGCGGGCCCGAATTGGGCCAGGGCCACCCGGCCGGCCTCGATCGCCGCGGGATCGCGGTCGATCCCGAGAAGGCGGCCGCCAGGTGTGATCCTCTCCAGGATCTGGCGGGCGTGGCCCGCCTGCCCCAGGGTGCAGTCGATCGCGACCGCCCCCTCTTGGGGCCTTAGCAGCTCTATTACCTCTTGTGAAAGTGCGGGTTGGTGACCGATCAGTGTCCTGAGATCACCCTGTCAGCGAATTCGGTAAAGCGACCTTGCGCGTCGGCGCTGTAGTTGTCCCAGCGGTCCTCGGGCCAGATTTCCACCCTGGAACCGCTGCCGATCACGACCGCCGTCGACGGGCTCCCGATCCCCGCCAGCCGCCTCTGCTCCAGGCCCAGCGTGATCCGGCCCTGGCCGTCCGGCTCGAAGGGATCCGACATCGGATAGAGCGTCCGGGCCAGCGCTCGCTGGTCGGGTCCGGGCAGCGGGCTGCGCAGCTCCTGCGCCAGCGCTGCCCAAAGCTCCGGCGGATAGATCGCCAGCACCTGGTCCTGGCCGATCGAGACGAAGCTCCCTTCCGCCAGCTGCTTGCGAAAAGCCGCTGGAATCGCGAGCCGTCCCTTCTCGTCCACGCGGACCCGATGCGCTCCCGTAAACACTCATCGGGCCTCCCAGAACTGGCGCTGGAGGCGCTGCTGGCGGGCGCAAAGCCCGCAGCCGCATCCGTGCAGCTCCAGGGGCAGCTGGTGACCGAGCTTGTCGAAGCGGTGATTGACCGGGAGCGCGCTCATCCAGAGCTGCTCAGCGA
>JBOHUP010000120.1:0-1988 GCA_050734615.1 Candidatus Dormibacteraceae bacterium
CGCGAGATCGATTTGAGCGGCTCTTGGCCGGATCTTGAGCGGCCGGTCCGAACCTGCGAGCAGCGGCCCGGGAAGGCCGCCACAGCCCGCAGAAGGAGAGCGACATGAGCGAGAACTACCCCTACTACGCCGCCCAGGTGGCCAGGTCCCGCCACGAGCGCACCGCCAACCGGCCGCTCGCCGGCAAGCTCGCAGAGCTGCTGCGCACCGTCCGCCGGTGCGAGGCGATGTGGGCGCTCGAGGATCGGATCGAGCGAAGCTAGCCGGACCCGAGCGATCCGCGTTGCCACCCGTTTGAGCTCAAGCGCCCGGCGCCCTCGTGTGTGGCATTGTTTCGCGCATGCGATTTCTGGACCTCACGCAGGATTTCTCCTTGCACACTCCCGCGTTCGCCGGTTACGCGGGTCCGGCGATTCGCTGGATCAAGCACCTGGCTTTCGACAAGGCCGGCGGACAGGAGTTGACGACGACCCTTCACGTCAGCACCCACCTTGATGCGCCGGCGCACTTTCTCACCGGCGGCAAGTTCATCGGCGATCTGGACCTCGACTTCCTGATCGGCCCCGCCTGCGTCGTCGACCTCGAGCGTATGGGCCTGGGTGATTTCGACATCTACGGGCCCGAGCACTTCGAGCGCTGGGAGACGGACACCGGGCTGCGCATCGAGCGTGGCGACATCCTCGTGATTCATACCGGCTATCACCGGTACTACCCGGAGAACTGGGCCGACCGCTCGCACGTGGACGAGACGAAATACTTCATTCGTCATCCGGGACCGACCCGGGCGTTCGCGGAGTGGGTGCTGGACCGAGGCGTGCGGTGGATCGCGGTCGACGTCGGCAGCGCCGACCATCCGATGAACACGGTGATCCGGCGCATCCGGGCCGACGAGGCGGAGGACGCCGAGAAGAAGCTCGGCCGCGGCCTGGACGGCATCTTCCCCAAGGCGGACTACCAGATCATGCATACGCTGCTGTTTCCGCATGACGTGATCCATATCGAAAACCTCGGAGGGCGGATCGACGAGGTGCTCGACCGCAAGATCCAGCTGGGCTGCTTCCCGTGGCGCTTTCAGGGCGGCGAGGCGGCCTTCTGCCGCGCCGTCGCGATGGTGGATTGAAACCGCCCAACTTCGACTACCACGCCCCGCTGAGCGTCGATGAAGCCTGCGCGATGCTGGCTTCGCTGGAGGACGCCAAGGTGCTGGCGGGCGGCCAGTCACTCGTGCCGCTGTTGAACTTCCGCCTGGCGCGGCCGCGGCACCTTGTCGATATCAATCGCATCGACAGCCTGGACAGGATCTACGAGCGAGACGGCGGAGTCGCGGTGCAGGCGCTGGCGCGTCAGTCCGCCGTCGAAGACTCCGAGCTGGTGGCGCGCCTCTGTCCTCTGCTCGGGGACGCGGTCCGCCTGGTCGCCCATCGCGTGATCCGCAACCGAGGCACGGTGTGCGGCAGCCTCGCCCACGCCGATCCCGCGTCGGAGCTGCCGGCGGTGATGCTGGCGCTCGGCGGGCACGTGGTCGCGTGGTCTGCTCGCGGCGGGCGTGTCATCGAGGGCGGCGCACTTTTCCAGGGCGTCATGGAGACCGCCATCGCGCCCGATGAGCTGCTCACCGAGGCCTGGTTCCCGGCGTCGAGGGGATCATTCGCCGTGGTCGAGGAATCGCGCCGGCATGGCGACTTCGCGCTCGCGGGCGCAGTGCGCGCAGAAGACCGGCTTGCCCTTTTCGGCGTCGCGGCCACCCCGGTGCTGGCCGATCCGCGCGACCCCACCCGCGGGCTGCAGCCTAGCGGCGACCTGGAAGCGTCCTCTGATTTCAGGCTGCACCTCGTCCGGGTCCTGACCGACAGGGTTTTCGCCGCGTGAGGGTCAACGGCCGCGATCATCCGGCGCCCGCGGATCCACGCCGGCTCCTGTCCGATCACCTGCGCCACGACCTCGGGCTGACCGGAACCCACGTCGGCTGCGAGCACGGAGTCTGTGGG
>JBOHUP010000121.1:0-10440 GCA_050734615.1 Candidatus Dormibacteraceae bacterium
CGACTTTGGTGAAAGGCGGGATGTGATAGAGCATGATGTGGAGCGGGCTGTTTTCGGCGAGCTGGCGATAGAACGCGAGCACGGTGGGTTGATCCATCGGATAGTAGAAAGGAGGCGCGACGAGCACCGCGTCGGCGCCGAGGCGGGCCGCCGCCTCGACTTCCGCTCGCGATGCCCCGAGGTGACTCTGCGCCACGCCGCAGATCACCGGCACGCGCCCTGCGGCCGCCTTGACCACGGCCGCCAGGACCTGGCGGCGCGCCTGCTCGTCGAGGGACGCGCCTTCACCCGTCGAGCCCAGGGCGAGCAATCCGCTGACCCCGCCTTCGAGGACGTGCTCGATGAGGCGCGGAACGGCATCCTCATCCACGGTCCCGTCCTTTTTGAGCGGCGACACCAGCGCGGGGATGACGCCCGTCAGCTCTTCGATCCTGAACATCCAGCTCAGCCTAGCGCGACGCGATGCGCGCGACGATGTCGCGCTGGTCGTCGCTGAAGAAAGGTGGCTCTCCCGCGGCGGCGCTCTCTCTGACGCGCTCGACGCGATGCGTCGCGGTCAGGACCGTGCTCACGCGACGGTCGCTCGTGATCCATTTCAAGACCGCCTGCGCCCACGTGGCGACTCCCAGCAGCTTCAGCTCTTGCGGAGAAACGCGACGGTCGAGGATGCCCTGCTGCAGCGGGCTCATGACGAGTACGCCCAGCCCCAGGGACTCGGCGAGCGGCAGGACCTTGCGCTCGGCGGTCCGTCGCAGCGGGTTGTAGGGAATCTGCACGGCGTCGATCCGGCCGCTCGACATCAGTTCCATCAGGTCGTCGAAAGCCGACTCCTGGTAGTGGGTGGCGCCGACCGCGCGAACCTTCCCCTGGGCTTTGAGCCTCTCCAGCAGGGCGAGTTGGGCCGGGACGTTGACCAGGTTATGCACCTGATAGATGTCGACGTGGCCGAACAAGCCCAACGCGTGCTCGGCCTGGCGCTTGCCCTCGGCCTCGTCGTCGGTCCACACCTTGGTGGCGATCAGCACCTGGCTGCGCCGCCCTTCGATCGCGCGGGCGAGCGTGTCCTCCGCGCGACCGTACATCGGGGACGAGTCGAACAGGTCGATGCCGGAATCGAGCGCCGCTCCGACCAAAGGTTGGCGATTATCGGCAGTGTCGAAGGTCCGCCACGTTCCCACCCCGAGGGCTGGGACCAGTATCCCGGTGCGTCCCAGTGTCCGCCTCTCCACCCCTCGACCTTAGCTGGGACGCCGTTCATCGCGTGAGCAATAGGATTAGCGGTCATGGTTTTTCGCGCCAAGCTGCTGACCGAGGCCGTGGGCTCGTTCGGGTTCATGACCGTGATCGCGCTGTCGGGTCCGACCGGCCCGCTGGCGCCGCTCGCCATCGGCCTTGCACTGGCCGCCATGGTCTACATGGGGGGCCACGTGTCGGGCGCCCATTACAACCCGGCCGTGTCTTTTGCGCTGTTCCTCCGACGGGTCATCGACCTGCGCACCATGGCCTGGTACTGGGTGGCGCAGGTCCTTGGGGCAGTCCTGGCTTTCACCGTGGCTGACCTGATCAGCGGGCGTACGCCGGGCATCCAGCCAGGGGCGGGCGTTTCCTGGCTGCCCGCACTCAGCGCGGAGGTCATCTTCACCGGTGCTCTCGCCCTGGTCGTGCTCAACGTCGCCGCCACTCGCGCGACGGCGGGCAACTCCTTCTACGGCCTCGCCATCGGCTTCACCGTTGCGGTGGGGGCCTTCGCGGTAGGCCCGATCTCGGGCGCGGCATTCAATCCCGCCGTCGGAATCGGCGCGACCGCCGTCGCGGCTGTCGCGGGCCACGGCGATTGGTCGCACCTGTGGCTGTACGTCGTGGGGCCATTGGTCGGGGCCGCGATAGGCGCAGGCGTGCACGTGCTGCAGGGCCCGGCGATGCCGGTCCTGCCGGAGAAGACCGAACGAAGGCCACCGCAAGCCTGAACGCCCGGCGGTCAGTCCCGAGAGGACGTCGAAAAACGGTTCCGCAGGACGCCGATCCCCTCGACCTCCGACTCCATCACGTCGCCGGGGCCCAGGTACTCGGGCGGGGTGCGAGCGAAGCCGACGCCGTCCGGCGTCCCGGTCGCGATGATCGCGCCCGGTAGGATCGTCATCCCCTTCGAGACCCACTCGATGATCGCGTCGACCGGGTAGATCATGTCGGCCGTGTTGCCCTCCTGCTTCACGGTGCCGTTGACCTTCAGGGTGAGTCGGAGCGACTGCGGGTCGGTCAGCTCGTCGCTCGTGACGACCCACGGCCCGGTGGGACACGAGCGGTCCATGCTCTTGCCCTTGAAGTACTGACCCCCCCAGCCATTCTGGATATCGCGCATCGATACGTCGTTGAGGACCGTGTATCCGAACACGTGCGCCCGGGCGGCGGTCCTCTTGATGTTCGCGCCCGCCTTGCCGATGACCAGCGCAAGCTCGACCTCCCAGTCGATCTTGTCGCTCACGGACGGATCGATCGCGATGTCGGCGAACGGCTCGGTCAGTGATGTGATGGCCTTCGTGAAGATCGTCGGCGGGCTGGGCGCCTTGCCCTGGGCCGCGGTCTCCTCAGCGTGCTTCTGGTAGTTGCGGCCCATGGCGATCACGTTGCCGCGTGGGTTGTCCAGGGGCGCCAGCAGCTCGAGGCCGGCGAGCCTGTGGGTCTTCGCCTTGGCGCCCGCGAGCGTGGCGCGAACCCGTGCCAGCCCTGCTTCGCCGGCGTCGATCAGAGCCAGCATGTCGGCCGGCTCGTCCAGCTCGACGACCTCGTCGTCGTGGCCTGGACGAATCGCACCCAGCGTGCGACCGCGACCGTTACGGAACATCAATAGTCTCATGAGTCCTCCTCGTTGTCCTCTGGTACGGTCGATCCGGCCGTCCCCGCACCCAAAAACAGCTCCTCAAAGTCCTGGCGCTTGAGGAGATCGCCCGGGCGACCTTCCAACCGTGTGGTGCCGGAGACCAGCACGCTGGTCCAGTCGGCGATTTGCAGGGCTGCCCGCGCCCGCTGTTCCACCAGCAAAACCGCTTTGCGCACCCCCGCCAGCCTCCTCACGTGCTCGCTCAGCAGGTTGTCGGCCAGCTTCGGAGACAGGTTCTCCGTCGGCTCGTCGAGGATGAGGACCTTCGGGTCCAGCATCAGGACGCGGGCGATGGCGAGCATCTTCCGCTCCCCTCCGCTCAGCTTGTCCGCGCGGCGCTTGAGCATCGGCGGCAGGGCGGGGAACACCTGCGCGACCTCGTCGACGCGCGCGCGCACCTGCCGGGGCGCCAGCAGGTAACCGCCCATCTCGAGGTTCTCGAGGACCGTCAGAGGCTCGAAGATGTCGTTGACCTGCGGCACGTAGCCGACTCCGCGCCTGGCGAGGTCCTCGGGTGGATGGTTCGTCACGTCGTCCGTCCCGAGCACGATCCGTCCGCCAGTCACGCGCAGGATGCCGACAAGGCTTTTGAGCAGCGTGCTCTTGCCGGCTCCGTTCGGCCCGATGATGGCGACGATCTCGCCAGGACCGACCGACAGGGAGACGTCGCGAATCACAGGCACGCCTCCGTAGCCGGCCGTGATCTTCTCCGCCCGAAGGCTCGGAGCCGGTCGTTCCCCCACGACTTCCTTATCCGACGAGGTAAGCGTCAACAATCTCCTGCTGCCGCCTGAGAATCGCCATGGTTCCGCTGCCGATGACCTTGCCCTGGGCCATCACCACGACCGAGTCGCACAGCTGCTCGACAAGATGCAGCTCGTGCTCGACCATGAGGATCGTCAGCCCCTCTTCGCGCAGCGAATTCAGGTAGTGCTTGATCTCATCGACGACCCTCGGGTGGACACCGGACATCGGCTCGTCGAGAAGGAGGCAGCGTGGCCGCAGCATCAGCGCGCGCATGATCTCGATCAGCCGTTTCTGGCCGCCGCTCATCGTGCCGGCGTAGTCCGACTCTTTGGCCGTCATTCCGAAGCGCTTGAGCAGGGCGCGGGCCTGTTCCACCAGGCGCAGCTCGTCCTCGATCCAGTAGCGCCGGCCCAGCAGCGCGCCAAGCAGCGAGTCACCGCGATTGTCCGGCGCCGCCACGAGCAGGTTCTCGAGGACGGTCAGCTGGGCGAACTCCGAAGGCAGCTGAAAAGTGCGCACCAACCCACGTCGGGCGCGCCGGTGAGTCGGAAGGCGCGTGATGTCATTGCCTTCGAAAGTGACCGTCCCGTTGGTGGCGGGCAGCGTTCCTGCGAGCACCGCCATGAATGTCGACTTGCCCGCGCCGTTGGGACCGATGAGGCCGGTGATCTTTCCCGTTGGTACGTCGATCGACACGCCGTCCACAGCGCGCATCCCCTCGAAGTGCCGGTGGATGTCGCGCGCGACCAGCATCGGCGTCTCAGACAGTTCGGACACGCTCGACCTCTTCGACCTCCGGGCTGCCTTCAAAGACCTGGCGCGGCTCGGGTCGCACGCCCTGCGGCCGGAACCATAGAAAGCCGAGGATCATCAGGCCGATCGCCACCCACTCGAAAGCGGGGATCAGGCCGGGAGGGCCCAGGCTTGTCGGCATCAGCCGCGTCACCTCCTCGAAGCCGACCGGCACCAGCAGCGCACCCAGCACCGCGCCGATGTTGTTGCCTCGGCCACCGACGATGACGGCGGCGAACAGGATGATCGTCTCGGGGTAAAGCCACACGGATGGGGCCCAGAGCTGGATGAACCCGACCAGGATGGCACCGGACAGGCCGCCGATCACGCCGCCGACGATGAAGATGGCCATCTTCAGGGCGACAGGATTCTTTCCGATGGCTGAGGCCGCGAGCTCGCGCTCGCGCATCGCCCGCAGGGTGCGGCCGTACGGAGAGTTGACGATCCGCGCGATGACGAGATAGACCAGGACCACGCAAACCGCGGTCATGCCGACATAGAGGTACTGGTAGCCAGGGGTGTTGGGGTCGATCTGGTCGGACAATGGCGGTGGAACGAGGGCCAGGCCCGCTGCGCCGTTGAACAGGTGCGTGGCGTTCGTGATGACCGTGTTGGCGATGATCGAGAGGACCAGCAGCGCGATGGCCTGGTAGTCGGCCCGCAGCTTTCGCAGGACGACAAAGCCGACCGGGACGGCAAGCACGCCGCCGGCAATGGCTCCGCCGATCCAGGGCACGGGGAAGGGCAGCTCGAATCCGCCGAAGTAGGTCTGGAATCCGCCGTTGGCGCTGTCGGGCGGCATCGAGAGGACCGCGGCCGTGTATGCGCCGACAGATTGAAAGACGATAAAGCTGAAATTGATGATGCCGGACACGCCGAACTGAAGGTTGAGTGCCAGGCAGGCGATGATGTCCACCCCTGCGTAGACGAGCAGGTTGGCGGCGTAGTAGGTGTTCATCCGGCCGCGGCCAGCGCCCCGCGCTTCGCGAGCAGGCCCTGCGGCCGAAGGATCATGACCAGGACCAGGATGCCGAACGCCACCACCTCTTTGTATTCAGGCGCCCAGGCCGCCGCGCTGAGCTCCGTGATCGTGCCGATCAGGACCGCTCCGAGCATTGCGCCGTAGGGCTGGCCCGCCCCGCCCAGCACTGCGGCAGCGAGAGCGGTGATCAAGAAGCCCGCCCCGTTGGCGATGGCGAAAGAGTCCGAGTTCAGCGCCGCGACGACTCCGGCCATGCCGCACAGC
This sequence comes from Candidatus Dormibacteraceae bacterium, assembly GCA_050734615.1. GTDB lineage: Bacteria > Chloroflexota > Dormibacteria > Dormibacterales > Dormibacteraceae > DASXBJ01. The sequence goes on from JBOHUP010000121.1 coordinate 5,664, forward strand.
GCGCCGGTGATCAGCCACACGGCGTCGACCACGCGCTGGGTTTGGATGCCGCAGTTCCTCGCGAGCGTGGGGTTGGCGGCCGTGGCGCGCATTGCCTTGCCCAGCCGCGTGTAGCGAAGCAGACCGTGGATCGCGAGCATCAGGACGATCGCCACCCCCATGATGATCAGCTGGTTCTGGGTCAGCAGGATCCCGCCGATGCGGATCAGGCTGCTCGAATGCTCGGTGTAAGAGACGCTGAAGTCGCCGACGATTGGCAGCATCAGGTTGGCGATCATCAGAGAGACCGCCAGCGAGACGATCACCATGCCCAGGTTGGCCGTCCCCTTGCGCATGAACGGCGCGTAGACGGCCCGGTTGAGGAGGAACGAGAAAACCGCCCCGAACAGCGCTCCCGCGATCATCCCGATCCAGATCGTGACCCCTGCGCGATTGAGGTAGTAGGCGACGTAGGCGCTGGAGATCATGACCTCGCCGTAGGCCAGGTTGATCATGTTGGTGATGCCGAACTGCATGGTGAACCCCACCGCCGCGATGGCGATGACCGACATGCTGACAAGGCCAAAGCCGAACGCCGCTTCGTAAAGGCTCACGGCGTTCGGCTTCCGCGGCTTCTGGTTCGGACCCTAGATCCCGCCCGCGGTGGCGATCGTCTGGGTCTGCTCAGGCGACATCTGACCGATCTTGACCTCGTTGCCCTGGCTGTCGTAGTTGACCCAGATGTAACCCGAGACCGAGTTGTTGTACTGGTCGAACTGCGTGGCGCCGCCGGCGCCCTCGAAGTGGACGGCGTGCCCGGCCTTGATGGCGGCGACCCCGTCCTTGTAGTTGTTGACCACCGTGGCTCCAGCCACTCCGTTGGCGATGTCCTTGATCTTGGCGTTGTAGACGGTGGGGTCGGAGCTGTTGGCCTCGAGCATCGCGAGCGCCGACATGATGATTCCGTCGTACAGGTGCAAGGTCGATCCGCGCTGCTTGTACTTCGGCGCGTCGGCAAAAGTCGACGCAGCTGCGTTGAGGTTGGTGAGGAACTCCTGGTACGCGGGGCTGGTGAAGTCGTACCCGAGGTCGACTCCGCCGTAGTACTTGACGATGTCCGGGACGCCGATCGCGCCGCTCACCTGCGCGAACCACTGCGGGTCGATGGTGGCCGAGGTGCCGATGAACGGGATCATCTGGCCGCCGTTGAGCGTCTTGACATCGCCCAGGTATGTACCCGCCGACCCGAGGGCCTCGGTGAAGATGACGTCGGGTTTGGTGGCCAGCATCGCCGTGACCTCGGTGCGGTAGCTGGAGGCGCCCAGGGTGATCGGCTGGTTGATGGCGATCGTGGCGCCCAGTTTCTGGAGGGCGTTGGTGGCCGGCGCGACGAAGGCCTGAGAGCCGATGTCGTTGCCGAAGACGAGCGCCACCCTCTTGTAAGGCTGGTGGCCGGGCCCGTAAAGCGCTGCGCCGACCATCGCGTAGGCGTCATAGATGTCGGCCGGCACCAGGCGGTGGAAGTACTTGAACGTAGTGTGGTTGAACTCCGTCTGGCCGGTCATACAGAACATCGGGATATGGCTGCGATCGATGATGGGCACGACTGTGGAGGCCTCGTCGGAGGTGCATCCGATCACCGCCATGAGGTTGGAGTTGCCGGCGATCATCGAGTTGGCGGCCGGCACTGCGTCGGCAGGCTCGCCGCGGGTGTCGAACTGCTGGCATGTGACATGGCGGCCGTTCACGCCGCCGTTGTTGTTGATCTCAGGAGCCGCCGCGAGGCAGGCGGCGTAGTAGGCCGGACCGAGGGCGGCATCCGTCCCCGTGAAGGGCGCGATCACGCCGACCAGCAGGTTTCCAGACCCGACCCCGCTTCCGCCCGAAGAAGTGCCGCCCCCGCCGCACGCGGCGAGCAGCAACACGGCGAGAGTGGAAACGGCAACCGAAGGCACCCGCAAACTGGATCGGAAGGTATTCACTGCTCCTCCCCTTTGAGCTAGGCGAAATCAGAGACTGAATTGTCGACATTATTGACGATAATGTTGGAGGAATCAAGATGAGGGTTCAGGCGCCCGCCCGCGACGCGTACCACCTGCTCCGCGAGGCGATCGTCGGTGGGCAGGTCCATCCGAACGAGCGGCTCGTCGAGGCCTCGGTGGCGACCAGGCTGGGAGTGGGGAGGACCGCGGTGCGTGCGGCCCTGGTGCGGCTGGACCAGGAAGGCCTCATCAGCCTGGAGCCGAATCGCGGAGCCCGCGTGCGCCTCATCAGCGACCGCGAGGCGCTCGAGATCGAAGAGGTGCGCGCGTCCCTGGAAGGACTGCTCGCCCACCGCGCCGCAAAACGACTCCCCACCGAGGTCATGCTCGAGCTGCGCCAGGTGATGAAGGAGATGCGGGCACGGGCAGCGGACGGCGATTCGCTCGGCTATTCCGAGCTGAACGCGAGGTTCCACCAGCTCATCTGGGCCGCCGCCGACCACCCGACGGCCAGCCGCATCGTGGGCGGCCTGAAGTCGCAGGCCATCCGGTTTCAGTACCGCACGATTCTTCGTCCGGGGCGGCAGGAACGGTCACTGCGGGAGCACGAGACGATCATGGCCGCGCTGGAGGCGCACGACGGCGAGGCCGCCGAGGTGGCGATGCGGGAGCACCTGGCCGAGGTGCTGGACACGCTGCGCTGGGCGATCGAAACGCACCACCGCTCGCCCAACTGGCTTCCCGGCTGAGGCGGATCAGTCCTTCCGGGCCGCGTCCAGCAGCTTCGTCAAGCGGTAGACCGTCCGCAGCGATGGCACGCCAACGCCTTGCTGGTCTGCGAGCTCGACGACCGCGCCGAGCAGTGCGTCGATCTCCAGTGGCTTGCCCGCCTCCAGATCGTGCAGGGTCGAGCTCTTGTGCCCGCCGAGGGCAGCCGCCCCCTCCATCCGCTTGTCGATGCTGATCGGAAGCTCGACGCCCAGGGCCGCTGCGACGGCTGCGACCTCTTCCATGAGGCTGCGCACGAGCTCCCGGCTTGTCGTCGAGTCGAACATCTCGGCCAGGGTTGCCCGCGTCAGGGCGCTGAGCGGGTTCAGCGTTGCGTTGCCCAGGAGCTTGACCCAGATCTCTCCTCGCAGGCGCGTCGTCACCGGCGCCTTGAAACCGGCCGCTGCGAGCATCGCCGAAATGGCCTTCACGCGCTCGCTCTTGGTCCCGTCCGGCTCGCCGAGCGACCAGCGGTTGCCCTCCTCGTGCTCGATCACCCCCGGCTCGACAAGCGTGGTCGCGGCGTAGACGACGCTGCCGACGACCCTGTCGTACGGGATGCTCCGGGCGATCACCCCACCGGGATCGACCGTCTCGAGATGCTTGTCGCGGAAGTACCACCAGGGGATCCCGTTCATGGCACCGACCACACTCGCGTCCATCGAGAGTGCAGCGCCGATGGCGGGCGCGACCGGCGGGATGCTGTGTGCTTTCAAGGTGATGAAGACGGTGCTTGCTCCGGCGATCGCCCGCATGTCGTCGCTGCAGCGCGGGCGCACCGTGAACTCGCCTTCACCATTGCGTATCGTCAGACCGCGGCTCTGCATCGCCGCGAGATGCTGTCCGCGGGCGATCAAGACCACGTCCTCACCGCTGCGCACGAGGTGTGCGCCCAGCAGACCTCCGATCGCTCCCGCGCCGACGATGGCGACGGTCACTGCGGGTTCAGGGCAGCCGCCACCGAGCGCCGCTGAATCTTTCCGGTCGCGGTGCGCGGGATCTCCTCGACGATGTACAGCTTCCTCGGCACCTTGTAGTCGGCGAGCCGCTCACGGGCGAACGCGATCAGCTCCTTTTCGGTCGCGGCGCCTTTCAGCACCACCGCGGCGACCACCTCCTCGCCCCAGGAGGGGTGGGGCGAGCCGAATGCGACCGCCTCCCCGACCGCAGGGTGCTGCAGGAGCACGTCGTCGATCTCTCGCGGCGCGATCTTTTCGCCGCCGCGGTTGATCATCTCCTTCAGCCGGCCGACCAAAGAGAGGTACCCGTCGCTGTCGAGAAATCCCTGGTCGCCGGTCCTGAACCACCCTTCGGTGAACGACTTGGCGTTCGCCTCGGCGTTGTTCGCATAGCCGTCGATGACGCTCGGGCCCTGGATCACGACCTCGCCGGGCTCGTTCGCGGTCATCAGCCTTCCGTCTTCGCCCATGATCCCGATCCGGATCCCGGTTCCGACTCCGACCGTGCCCGCGCGGCGGTCGCCTGGCGGCAGCGGGTTGGAGGCCATCTGGTGAGAAGCCTCGGTCATTCAATAGGCCTCGAGGACCGGCGCGCCGAAACGTGACTCGAGCTGGCGCATCGTCTCGGGCGAAAGCGCCGACGAGCTCGACCTGATGAATCGAAGCCTGGCCGCCCCCGCCGGCCGCTCCCCGCGGTTGCGCATCAGGAGCATCTGGTGAATGGTGGGGACCGCCGAGTACCAGGTGGCGCCGTACTCCTCAGCCAGCGGCCAGAATGTCATCGCGTCGAACCTGGGCGGCACGACCACGGTTCCGCCGGAGCTGAAAGTGGCCATCGTGGAGGCCATCAGGCCGTGGATGTGGAACAGGGGCATTACGCACAGGGCGACGTCGGCAGGCGTGAGCGCGTACGTCCGTGCGATGTTCTCGGCCGAATACGCGAGATTGCGCTGGCGCAAGGGCACGAGCTTCGGCCGGCTGGTCGTCCCACTCGTGTGCAGAACCAAGGCCACGTCGTCGCCGGCCGGCAACGACGCTTGGCGAGGACGTGAGCCTGGCGAGACGCTGTCCAGGGACAGCTCCCCACGT
>JBOHUP010000122.1:0-3317 GCA_050734615.1 Candidatus Dormibacteraceae bacterium
GCCCATCACCCAGCCCGTCACCGAGCCATTCCCCCTAACCGACCTGACCGACCAGGCTAGGTAACAGTCAGCGTCCCTGTCATCCCGGCCTCCTTGTGGCCGGGCTGGTCGCAATAGAAGGTGTAGGTCCCCGCGGCGATGCTGTCCACCGTGAACACGAATGCGTCCCCCGCCGAGACGAGCGCGCTGGACGCCACGGTCTTGTTCGAGCTGTCGACGATGATCATGTCGTGGGCCTTGGTCCCGACGTTGATCAGGTAGAAGACCACCTTGCCGCTCGGCGCGCTGATGGTCGACGGCTTGTAGCTGTACTCGGTGAGCGTCACCTTGATCGAGCCGGCCGGCTGGGCGGAACCGCCTCCACCACCACCGCCGCCGCAAGCGGCGAGCACGGCGAGCAGGGCGATCGCTGCGATTGCGCCGGCCAGCGCCCTCATCGAAAAGCGGTGACCCCAAGGTAGAGGATCGAAAACAGGAACAACCACACCACGTCGACGAAGTGCCAGTACAGCGTCACCGCGGCGACGCCGACGTGGTGGCGAGATGAGAACTGGCCCTTGCTCGCCCGATACAGGATCAATGTCAGGAGGATGAGCCCTCCCAGCACGTGGAGGCCGTGAAATCCGGTCATCGCAAAGAACGCGCTGGCGAAAGTGTTTGCGGTGAAGCTCATGCCCCTGCCGAAAGCGCTGATGAACTCGACCAGCTGACCGAACTCGAACCCGAGCCCCAGGATGATCGTCGCGATCTGCAGCATGAAGAAGCGGCGCCGGTTGTCCGCCGCCATCGCGTCGGCGGCGAAATGGCAGGTGACACCGCTGGACAGCAGGACGACCGTGTTGATCAGCGGAATCGGGAACCAGTTGACGTAGAACTCGCTGGTGGTCGGCGGCGGCGGCGGCCAGACGAAGTGCGACCCGAACAAGTAGAAGTAGACGGCGAACAGGCTGCCGAAGAACATGACCTCGGACGCCAGGAAGATGTACATCCCCGTCATCCCGGGCTTGATGGCCGGGTACTGCGGCGTCTGCTCGGGGTGGATGCTTGCGACAGCCATCAGTGATGCACCTCGCCATGTGTCTGCGGTCCGTCGCTCGGGAACATCTTCACGTCCTCGACCAATACCCAACCCGCCACGCCGGTCAGGAAGATGATCCCCCCGATCACGGCCAGGATGATGCGGACGACCGTCGAAAACGGGATGGCGCCCAGGGCGAGGAACAGCAGGCCCAGGCAGATCACGAAAGGCCAGCTGCTGCTGGGGAAGAGGTGGATGCCCAGGCTGTGGGCTCGCGCCGCGAAGTCCACCGTGTTGTCGATGACGACGGGCAGCTCCATGTCGAATCGCGACGCTTCGGCCCGTGCAGGGTCGTCGTCCCGCCACGCTTTGAAGGCGGCCGAGGCCATGGTGCTCGAGGGCCAGAGCTTGTAGCCGCAGTTGCGGCACATGTCGACGAACCGGGCCGTCTTGAGGCCGCAGCGTGGGCAATCGACTGTCAGGTCGGGGTTGGCCACGTCGACGTATCGAGGAGTCTTGGCTAGCGCCACGTTCGATTTTGGATTCTATCCGGTCGCCGAGCCGCCCCGCCGGGCCCGATACCTGCCGTCGATATACTTTCGGTTTGTGACCGCTCGCTTACGCGCGCCTCTCACAATCGCGGGTCTGGCGCTCGGCGCCGTGCTGCTGAGCTCATGCTCGACCGGCGGTCTCTCCCCCATATTCCCGCAGCCCGTTTCACCCAACGGGCAGGACATCTACAACCTGTACGAGTGGATCTCGATCCCGGCGATCATCGTGTTCCTGGGGATCGAAATCTCCCTCCTGGTGGTGGTTCTGAAATTCCGGCGCTCGCGACAGCCGCTCGGGTACGTCCCGCCCCAGATCCACGGCCACACCGGCCTCGAGGTCGCATGGACGGTCGTGCCGCTGGCGATCGTGCTCGTGATCGCCGGCTTCAGCTTCGCGACGCTCCAGCGGGACTTCCAGCCCATCAACAACCAGCAGATGCTGATCAAGGTTTCCGGCCATCAGTTCGGCTGGACCTACGACTATGGGAACAATGTTGTCGTCCACCAGGAAGGCACCCTGGCGCATGAGGTGACCCCTCTTGTCGTCCCCACCAACACTCTGATCAAGCTGCAGTTCGACAGCTCAGACGTGATCCATTCCTGGTGGGTGCCCTCGATCTCGGGCAAGACCGACGCGGTGCCCGGCTACGACAATTTCTCCTGGATGAAGATCGACCGGCCGGGCAAGTGGCGCGGCGAGTGCGCGGAGCTCTGCGGCGCGGGCCACAGCACGATGCAGATCATCGTCCAGGCCATGAGCCAGTCCGATTTCGACCAGTGGATGCAGCAGCAGCAGGCGGCGCTGCACGCGTCTCCCAGCCCATCTGCTTCCACTGGTTAGCATAGGGACCAGATGGCAGCCACCACTGTCCTGCCTCGACCCAAGGCTTACGACGACTCGTTCTTCAAGCCGATCAGCCTCTGGCTGACGACGACCGATCACAAGCTCATCGGGATCATGTACATTGTCACCGGGATCCTCAGCTTTGTCGTCGGCGGCATCTTCGCGCTGATCATCCGGCTGCAGCTGTCTCAGCCGAACTTGTCGGTGGTCGACCACGAAACGTACAACCAGCTGATCTCAGCTCACGGCGTGACGATGATCTTCTTCTTCGTCACCATCTTTCTCACCGGGATCGCCAACTACATGGTCCCGATCATGATCGGCGCACGCGACATGGCGTTCCCGCGCGTCAACCTGCTGGGCTTCTGGCTCGTGCCGGTCTCGATCATCCTTTACTACAGCGGTTTCTTCACCGGCGGCGCGCTGGACGCGGGCTGGACCGGTTACGCGCCGCTGACCGAGAAGGCCTACCAGTCGCACAGCCTCGGCGTCGACTTCTGGGCGCTGAGCATCATCGTCTGGGCGATCAGCGGGATCATGGCCTCGACCAACTTCCTCACCACGATCATCGCCCTGCGCGCGCCGGGCATGAAGCTGACCCGCCTGCCCCTGTTCGTCTGGGCGCAGATCTCGACGTCGATCCTCCTGCTCGTGGTCGGCGCCCCGCTGGCCGCGGCGATGATCCTGATCGAGTTCGACCGCCAGCTCGGGACTCAGTTCTTCACGACGCAGGGCCGGCCGGTGCTCTACCAGCACCTCTTCTGGTTCTTCGGGCACCCCGAGGTCTACATCATGATTCTGCCGGGCTTCGGCATGATCTCCGAGATCATCCCCGTGTTCGCGCGCAAACCGATCTTCGGCTACATGTCGATGGTCGCGGCGCTCTTCGGCATCGTGTTCCTCT
>JBOHUP010000123.1:0-2152 GCA_050734615.1 Candidatus Dormibacteraceae bacterium
GGCCGCTGCCCAGTGGCTGGCAAGGTAAGCACTTGCCGCCGTCGCCTGGCTGGCACTCAAGAAGACCGGCGTGCCCGAAACCGGAGGCAGCGCCGAGGCAGCGGTCTGGTCGACCGTCCCTGCCGTCGTCATGGCCGCCATGCGGACGGGACGGGCAAGGCCCTTGAGCCAGAGGTTCTGGCCCTCGTTGGAGTAGAGGTACTCCTCCCACAGCCGAGCGGCAGCCGGGTGAGGTGCGTTCTTGTTGATCGCCTGCGCGTAGTAGCCGCCGAGGATGGCGTTGCTCGGCACGAACACCTTCCACGTCGGGACATCAGTGCCGTGCGCGGCGGAGAGGTAGTCCCAGTCGAAGACGACCGGGGTTGTCCCGTTCTTCACGGTCGCCGTGGTGGCCTGGACCGGCACGAAGTTGCCGGCATGCTTGAGCTGGTGGAAGAAGTCGACGCCCTTGCTGATGTCATCGAGGGAGCCACCGTTGGCGAGCGACGCCATCATCACGCCGTTCAGAGCGGCGTTGGCCTTGGTGGGGTCGCCGTTGAGCGCGACCTTGCCCTTGAAGGCGGGGCCGAGCAGGTCCTGGAGAGAGTTGATCGTGGGCACCTTGCTCGAGTCGTAGCCGACCGACATGTAGCCACCGTAGTCCTGGAACCACAGCCCGGTCGGCTCCTTCTGGCTGGCCAGGATGTCGTTCCAGGTAGCGACCTGGTAGGGCGCGAAGAGGCTGGTGTTGGCGAGGGCAACCGCCATGCCGATGTCAAGCACGTCCGGGGCGCGGCTGCTGGTGCCGAGCTGGGTGACCGCATTCACCTCGTCCTGGCTGCTGCCGTTCGGGTTGTCCGAGGTGATCGGGATCCCGTACTTCGCCGTGAAGCCGCTGATGACGGCTCCGTAATTCGCCCAGTCAGGCGGCAGCGCGATCACGTTGAGCCTGCCCTCGGCCTTCGCCGCCGCCACCAGGGCGTCCATGCCGCTGCAGGCCGTGGCTGAGGTCGCCGTCTTGGCCATCGATTTGCTGCAGGAGGCTGTCCCCCCTCCTCCGTTGGCGCTGCCGCACGCTGCGACGAGGACAAAAGCCACCACCGCAAGGCCGAGCTGGCGCATCAGGCTACCCCACTTCATGCTTCTTCCCCTTCTGGATATGGCGGCCGCCCGGCAGGCGACCCATCGGCAGCGCCAATGATGAAGGCCGCCCGGCGACGTTGCAAGGATGGATTTCAGGCCGTGCCGTTGATTTCAGTTAGGTGTCGGTTAAGGACGTCTGGCTTTCCGCTTTCAGGCCGGCGCCCCCGGAACCCGAGGCGGTGGGACAGGTCGGCCGCCCCTTCCAGGGTCAAGCGGACCAGCTCGGGCCGCTCAATTGCGCGCAGGCGGTGGGACGGGCCGGAGACGTCGAGCGCCGCCACCACCTCGCCGTCCACCGCGAAAACAGGCGCCGCGATGGCGTCCAGGCCCAGCTCCAGCTCCTCGAAGGTCCGCGCGAAGCCGGCCTCTCGCGCGGACGCGAGCTGCCGGTCCAGCTCTGCATAGTCCGTGATCGTGTGGGCCGTCGAACGCTCGAGCGGATGCGCCAGCAGCCGCTGGCGCAGATTCGCCGGCGCGAAGGCGAGGATCACCTTGCCGCTGGCCGTGCAGTGCACGGGAGTGCGCCGGCCGAGCCAGTTCACGCTCACCATCGAAGTCGACGCGGTGGCCTGTTCGATCGGCACGATCACGTCGCCCGCGAGCACGTCGAGCGTCACCGTCTCGCCCAGGGCGCCCGCTAGGCTCTCGCACACCGGGCGCGCGACATAGCGCAGGTCGAACTCGCCGGTCACGACGCTGGCGAGCTGCGCCAGCCTGTGCCCGAGCCGGTACTTGGCCGTGCGGTGGTCGCGCTCGACCAGTCCGTGCCGCTCCAGGGTGCCCAGCAGGCGCAGCGCGGTCGAGCGGTGCACCCGCAGCTCTCGCGCCAGATCCGCCCCGGTCTGCCAGCCGCCCTGGGCCAAAAGGTCGAGGATGGCGATCGCCCGCTCGACCGAACGGACGCCGACGTCCCTGGGCGCCTCGTTGCTCATAGCGCAACATTACCTTGCGGACTTCGGGTTGGGGGCCTAGACTGTTGGACTCTGAGCATCTGTTGGGCAAGGCGCAACAACGCGAGGCACAATGGGGG
>JBOHUP010000124.1:0-5570 GCA_050734615.1 Candidatus Dormibacteraceae bacterium
GAAGACATCCTCCTCCACCGTCATGCCTCTTTCCGCCGCCAGCTCGCGCGTGAGGTCAAACGGGAAGCCGAACGTGTCGTGGAGAAAGAATGCCTCGGCGCCCGGAATCATCTTCGCGCTCACGTTGTCCCTGGCGGTGGCGACGCGCTCGAACTGCTCGAGCCCCCCCTCGATCGTGCGCGCGAATCGCTCCGTCTCGCCGTCCACCGTTTCTGTGATCAGCTGTCTTCGCTGATCGAGCTCGGGATAGTGATCTTTGAACATGGAGATGGCGATCTGGGTGCCCGCGCTGAATTTCGGCCGCAGCCCAACCATCCGCGCGTGCAGCGCGGCCCGGCGGATCAGCCGCCGGAGCACGTAGCCACGACCTTCATTCGACGGCCTCACTCCATCCGCGATGATGAAAGTGGCTGCGCGGAGGTGGTCGGCGATGATCCGCTCGGAGAGAGTGGTGGGCTGGGCGCTCGACTGCCTCACGAACTCCACCAGCGGCGCGAGAATGTCAGCTTCGAAGACGTTCTCTTTGCCCTGGAGGATGAAGGAGATCCGCTCCAGGCCCATGCCGGTGTCGATGGCGGGGCGCTTGAGCGGCACGAGCGCGCCGCCGGCGATGCCGCGCTGGATCGACTCTGCAGCGGTGGGCGGTCCGCTCAAGTCCCCCTGCTGGTCGTACTGCGGAAAGACCAGGTTCCAGAACTCCGTGAATCGTTCGCAGTGGTCGGGGACGCAGTCCGGCCGCCCGCAACCGACCTCCGGGCCGCGATCCCACCAGAGCTCCGAGTCCGGGCCGCACGGTCCGCGGCCGAGACCCCACCAGTTGTCGCCGAGTCTGGTGACGTGGCCGGCCCCGATGCCGGTGTTCTGCGTCCAGATGTCAAAGGCCTGGTCGTCAGATGGATGCACGGTGGCCCGGAGCCGCTCGACGGGCATCCCGAATCCCTTGGTCACGAGCTCCCAGGCGAGGGGTATCGCGGCTGCCTTGAAGTAAGCGCCGGTCGGCGTGAAGTTGCCGAGCATCTCGAAGAACGTGTTGTGGCGCTCGGTCTTGCCCACCTCCTCGATGTCGCCGGTCCGCAGGCACTTCTGGCAGCTCGCGAGGCGGGGTGCGGGTGGTTGGCTAAAGCCCAGGTAGTAGGGCTGAAGCGGCTGCATTCCGGCCGAGATGAAGAGCGTGCTCGGGTCTCCCTGCGGCACCAATGGCGCGCTTGGGAGGACCAGATGCTCCCGACTCGCGAAATGCTCTAGAAAACGTCTGCGGATCTCGTTCCCGGTCACGGGGCCCGATTAGCTTACGGTGAGAGCCTCTCCACGCGCCAGGCGTCGCCCGGGCGGCGGACGTACCTCAGGCGATCGTGCAGCCGGTCCTCTCGGCTCTCCCAGAACTCGATCCACCGCGGGCGCAGCGCGTAGCCGCCCCAATCAGGCGGCAGCGGGACGTCGCACGGATGCTCGACGGCCAGCCGCGCGACCGCGTGCTCGAGCACCGCACGCGATGCGACAACCCGGCTCTGTCGCGAGGCCAGGGCCGACAGCTGCGCCCCTCGCGGGCGGCTGCGAAAGTACGCGAGCGACGCTTGGCGGCTGAGCCGCCGTACCGTCCCGGATACCCGGACCTGGTGGCGGGTGGCGAACCAGTAGAAGACGACCGCGGCCCGGTTGTCGTCGGCCAGGTCGCGGCCTTTGCGGCTGGAGTAATCCGAGTAAAACAGGAAAGCGCCGTTCTCGAGGCCCTTGAAAAGGACCATGCGCGCCGACGGTCCATACCGTCCCGAGGTCGCGAGCGCGACCGCGTCAGGTTGCGGCGCCCCGGCGGCCGCGGCCTGTCGATACCAGCGGCGGAAAAGGGCGAGCGGATCCGCGGGCGTCCTTGACTCCAGCAGCGGCATCTAGACGCCGGCCTCGTCAGGCACGTGCTTGCGGAGTTGCTCGAGGGCGGCGCGCTGCAACCGCGACACGTGCATCTGGCTGATGCCGAGGCGGCGAGCGATCTCCGACTGCGACATCTGCTCGTAAAACCGCATGGCCATGATCGCCCGCTCACGCGGGGTCAGGTGCTCCATCGCCCGGTTCAGCACATCGCGCATCTCCACGCGGTCCAGCTCGGGGTCGACATCGCCGATCTGATCGGCCACGGCGCGACTGTCCTGGCCCTCCCCGGTGGCGATCGGCTGGTCCAGTGACAGCGGCACGTAGGCGGGTCCAATCTCGATTGCCTCCGTCACGTCGTCGGGCGTGACACCGAGCCGCTCGGCCAGCTCGGCCACGCTCGGCTCGCGTCCCAGCTCGTTCTTCATCTGCTCGTTGACCCGCACCACCGACTGGTGGAGCTCTTGCAGGCGGCGCGGAAACCTGATCGCCGTGCCTTTGTCTCGGAAATGGCGCTTGATCTCGCCGGCCACCGTCAGCGTGGCGAAGGTCGTGAACTCGTAGCCGAGGTCAGGGTCAAAGCGCTCGATGGCCTTGATGAGCCCGAGGTAGCCCACCTGCACGATGTCATCCAGCGGCTCACCGCGGTTTTGAAACTTGCGCGCCAGGAAGTAGACGAAGTCGTGATACGCATCGACGAGCTGCGCGCGAATGCGCTCTTTCTCGGCGGGGTCGGTGCTGTCCCGATACCGGCGATGGAGCGCTCGCAGCTCCTCCCGGGGTATCCGCGGCGATGAGCCCACTACCTACCTATTTAACGGACGAGGGTCGCGTCTCGGCCGGAATCATCCGGCCGTCACCCAGCTTCAATTCCAACACCACCCAATCGTCGCACGGCCATCGGGGGGGTTCGTAGGGACGCAGTCCCCCTGCGCTCTCTCAGCCGGCCAGGTGTTTGACCATCCGGAAACGCACGTGACCGGTGCGCGGCTCGACGAGCGGCCGGAAGTCGTCGACGAAGCAGCGAATCATTTCGTACGCCAGCCGCTGCAGCTCGGGATCGACGGCAACCTCATGCTTGTGCGTCGGCAGAGCGTTGCCCCTGGGGATGAGATCAACGTCGACGACCAGGGCGCGGTCGGTGGCGAAATAGGTGAGCTGAAGATCGGCCGCGGTGTCGAGGCCATCGGCCGCCGCGATCGCGCTGTCGCAGGCCTGGGTGAGCGCGATGTTGAGCTCGTCGAGGTCGACTAGGCTCAGGCCCAGCTGGCCGCCCAGCGTAGTCGCCACGCGCTTGGCGACGGGAATGAAACTCGACGCTGCCGGGATCTTCAGCTCCGCGAGATTTCGCTTGGCCACGTCGCTCTTGGTCTACTCTTCGCCGTTGGTCGCCTGGCGAATCTTTCTCGTCGCAGCCGACTCCAGGTCCTCGCGCTTGCGCTTGGCCGCGGCGACGCCATCCTGGATCGCCTTGCCCACGGGGTGCTCCGGGTCGGTGACCATGTCACGCGCCTTCTGGGCCGCTGCCTTGGCCCTCTGCACCGGCTCGCTGCCAGAGAGCTCGATGGTCTTGCTCTTGAGACCGTCGACCTGCGAGCGGCCTGGGCCGGATGCGATATACGCGCCCGCCGCCAGTCCGATCAGGCCGCCCAGGATGAACCAGCCGAATCCGCCGCCGCCGCCATCTCTCTCGTCATCCATCGCTAACCTCCCAAAACCGAACGGAAAAAACTATGACCCGCCACCTTCACTCCGTGCACCGCGGCGCTGATGCCGCGGCCCACGGCCGCCGCCCCACGGCCTCCGGTGCGCAGCCCGACATTGACTCCAGCGGTGATGTCATTGACGTTGCCGATCGTCTGACGGACCTCGGGCAGAGTCTCTTTCATCTCTTCATTGGTGGTGTCCAGCAATTCCTCAACCGCGCCGAGCGTTCCCCGCAGCCTGAACAGGACCGCCGCCAGGGCCAGCGCCACGATGAGGGCGGCGACCCCAAAAGCAATCCACATGAAGCTCTGGCTGCTCATCGGTTCAATACCCCGCGGCCGAAGGCTGCAAACACCAAGGGCAATCTTAGTTGGGCGGTGCCGGGTTGCTCGCTCCGGGTTCCCTCGGTTCCCGCCTGCCGCGCGGCACGAAGCGAGCGAGCGGCTGGAGGAAAAGGGCGAACAGGAGCGCAGGGATCAGGTCGGCCTGACCCAGGCGCAGCGAGGGCAGGCCCAAGTAGTCCCACAGCTGCCCCAGGCCGAACCCGAGAGCCGTCATCACCAGGATGGGCACGTACGCGCGACGCCGGAAAGGCAGGAAAGCGTAGAAGAGCTGCGAGGTGATGAGCACCGCCAGGACTGCCACGATCAGGCCCGGGGGTACCAGCCTCAGCAAGGGTTAGGTGCTCCCTCCGGACCACGGGGGTGGGTTGTCCTGAGCGAGCTCAGGTGGGTCCCCTGCCTTGGCTCTCCAAGTCCCGTCGAGCGGGCATTTGGTCGGCTGTCTGGACTCCGAGGTCCCTAATGCTGTTCTGTTGGCCAACGCGCACATCGCCCGCAGCCCTTCGGGAGCCACCCAATACTACGAGCCGGGCTTGGGGGGTGGCTTGACTTGAACATGCAGCTCGACGAGCTGTGAATCATCGACCGGCGACGGCGCTCCGAGCATGAGGTCCGCCATGGACTGGGTCTTCGGGAACGCGATCACGTCCCTGATGTTGTCGGTGCCGCCGAGCATCATGACGATGCGGTCGATGCCCGGCGCGATACCCCCGTGTGGAGGCACTCCATAGGTGAACGCCTGCAGCAGCGTCCCAAAGCGCTCGCGGATCGTTTCGAGCGGCATGCCAAGCAGCTGGAAGACTTTCTCCTGCATCGCCGGGTCGTAGATCCTCAGGCTCCCGCCCCCCAGCTCATACCCGTTGCAGACGATGTCGTATGCGTGCGCCCGGACGTCGTAAGGCCTGTCTTCCACGAAAGACATGTCCTCCGCGAACGGCCGCGTGAACGGGTGATGCGCATAGGTCAGCTTGCCCTGGTCGTCCTCGTCAAACAGGTAGGTCGGGTTGATCCACAGGAACTTCCATTCGCCCTCGCGCACGAGCTTCCGCCGCCTGGCCACCTCCTGGCGGATGAGGCCCATCACCGTCTCGGCCTTGCGCCGCCGGTCCGCCACCACCAGCACGATGTCGTCTGGACCCGCCTGCGCCAAGCGTTTGATCTCGGCCGTTTCGTCATCGCTAAGGAACTTGTCCAGCGGGCCGCCCGGCAACCAGGCCAAGCCCTGCCCACCGGCGCCCCTGGCGACGGTCACCAGCTCGTCGAGCTCGCGCCTGGCCATGTCTCGCCCACCTGGAACCGCCAGCCCACGCACGACGCCTCCGCTGCCGAGAACGCGGCGAAAGACCTGCACCTCGGTCGCCCCGAGCGATGGGCCGATGTCGGCGATCTCGAGGCCGTACCTGAGATCCGGCTTGTCGCTGCCGTAACGCAGCAGCGATTCCTTGATGTCCAGGCGCGGAAACGGAACCGGGAGACGAACGCCGAGAATCTCGTGCCACAGCTTCGAGAACAGATCCTCGATCAGCGAAAAAACGTCTTCCTCTTCGCAAAAGGACATCTCCAGGTCGAGCTGCGTGAACTCGGGCTGTCGATCGGCCCGCAGGTTTTCGTCTCGAAAGCAGCGGGCGATCTGGTAGTAGCGCTGCACCCCCGAAA
>JBOHUP010000125.1:0-2849 GCA_050734615.1 Candidatus Dormibacteraceae bacterium
GCGCTGAACCCCGAGGTCTACCGGATCCTCGCCCACCTGCTCCCCGCGCCGTGGCGGCACAACTGAGTAATATCGGCTTTTGACGGGAGCTCTGCAAAAAGGGCTGAGAGGGCGCGACGCGCGCCGACCGAATGAACCTGAACTGGGTAATGCCAGCGGAGGGAGAAGGATGAGCGACAACGCCGCTCGATCGCTCGAGGCCGACGCCTTCGGCAAGGTCGAGAGCCGCGGGATCGAGCCGATTCCGGTCGACGAGCGCCACGGAGCGCCGCGCGAGCTCGCCTTTCTGTGGGGCGGCGCGTTCATGAATTACGCGAGCCTCTTCACGGCGAGCCTGCTGGTCACCTATTACGGACTGGGGGTTTGGGACGGCTTGCTGGCGACCGCGCTGGGCACGGTGGCGGCAGCGGTCATCCTCGGCCTGCTCAGCAACACCGGGCCGAGCTCAGGTCAACCGCAGATCGTTTTCACACGGAGCATTTTCGGGCGGCGCGGCTCGTCTGTCGGCGCTGCCCTAACGCTGTTCCTGGCGACAGGTTGGTTCGCTGTCGACTGCGTGATCGCGGCACAGGCCGGCGCGCAGCTCTTCGGCGGCAGCAACCGCGCGATCACCTTTGGGCTGGTGATCGTGATCGCCGCCATCAGCGTCCTGGTCGCCATCCTCGGCCACCAGACCATCAAGGTCCTCGAGACGTACGGCTCGATCACGTTCGCCGCCCTTTCGCTCGTCCTGTTCCTGTTTCTAGCGCCACAGTTTCACTGGGGTCAAAGGGCATCGGCATCGGGCGCCGATTATGCCGGTGCCTTCGTGCTCGGCTTCATGACATGCTTCGCGCTCGTCGCGTCGTGGTACCCGTTCGCCAGCGACTACTCGCGCTACCTGCCCGCGCACAGCTCGCGCCGTTCGGTCACCTTTTGGCCGATCGCCGGTGTCGCACTGCCGATGATCTTCCTCGGGTTGTTCGGCCTTTTGCTGCCGACGGTCGACCTCAAGCTCGCGGCCGGCCAGGGGTTGCTGGCGGTGATCAGCGCCCACACCCCGCCCTGGGTGGCGGGCCCGTTCTTCGTCTTCATCATCGTCGGAGAGATCTGGGCCAACTACCTGGACGTATACACGGCCGGCCTCGTTTCGCTCGCCATGGGCATCAAGCTCGAGCGCTGGCAGACCGCGCTCTCATGCGGGCTCGCCGGCGCTGCGCTCGCCGCGTATGCGGTGCTCGTGAGCGACTTCCACCTTGCGTATGAAGACTTCCTCATCCTCACCTACCTCTGGGCGCCGGCCTGGGCCGCGGTCGTCCTGCTGAGCTTCTTCGTTTTCGAAAACAAGCCGCGGCCCGCGCTGGCTCTCATCGCGTGGCTCTCGGGCACCACACTCAGCCTTTTCTTCGTCAACTACGCGAACCTGTTCAGCAACCTTGTTTCGGCCCATCGCTTTTTCAACCAGGGACTGATCTCGAGCCTGCACGGCGCGGACCTCAGCGGCTTGGTGAGCGTGGGCGTCGCGGCGGCGGTGTACTGGGGTGGGAGGCGGATGCGAACCGCATGAGGCTGCCGGTCGCCCTGACGATAGCGGGCTCAGACTCCAGTGGAGGCGCCGGGATCCAGGCCGACCTGAAGACCTTTGCCGCGCTTGGGGTGCATGGCACTTCCGCGATCACCGCCATCACGGCGCAGAACACACTCGGGGTGACCGACATCCTCGAATTGCCCGCGAGCCTCATCACGGCCCAGATCGCGGCAGTGGTGGGCGACATCGGCGTCCAGGCCGCCAAGACAGGGATGCTGTCCAGCTCGATCATCATCGAGGCCGTTGCCGCGGCGATCGAGCGACACCGGATCGGGCTTGTGGTCGTCGACCCGGTGATGGTCGCCAAAGGCGGCGCGAGGCTCCTGCGCGAGGAGGCGGTCGATGCTCTGCGCACGCGACTCGTGCCGCTGGCCGCGATCGTCACGCCCAACCTGCCCGAGGTCGAGGTTCTGGTGGGGCGGGCGGTGAACACGATCGCGCAGCGCCGCCGGGCCGCCCGCGATCTCGTGGCGATGGGCGCTCGCGCCGCGGTCGTCAAAGGCGGCCACGCAGAGGACGACGTGACCGATGTGTTCTGGGACGGCCGGGACATGGTCGAGCTCCGCGGGACTCGGATAACCACTGCCAACACGCACGGCAGCGGCTGTGTCTTCTCGGCGGCGATCACCGCCGCGCTGGCCTCGGGCGCAGAGCCGCTTGCCGCCGTGAGGCAGGCCAAGGAGTTCATCCAGGGCGCGATCGGGGCCGCGATCGAGATCGGGCACGGACACGGGCCGGTGAACCCGATGTTCAGGATCGGGTGAGCCAATCAAAGGAACTTCACAGAATCGCCCGTTAAGCTCTAGCGTGATGAGCAAGCGAAAGCGCGCCACCCCTGCCAAAGCATCCGACGGCACCGAGCGAGCGCCGGTCACCGAGCCACCGGACGACGCGGCCGCCAAAGAGGACATGGCGCACGTGAGCCCTGACATCCTCGCCGGCAGCCCCGACATATTCTCTTCCAGGGCAAACGAGCCGGAACCGGCCTCGGAGTCCGCCCCCGCGGACGAGCTGCCCGAGGTGGTGTCGGAGCCGATCGAGCCACAGGCCCCGATCGAAAGCCTGGCCGAGGCGAGCGAGCAGAACACGACTTTGAGCTCTGAGGTCGAGCCTGCGTTCGCTCCCGCGTTCCCGGCTGCGCACACGGCGACGACCACCGGCGTCACCTATCCGGCGCGGCCGCCGCGCCGCGCGGGATCGAGCATTTCCCTCGGCATCGTGCTCGTCGTGATCGGCCTCTTCGCACTCGGAGTGGTCATGTTCGGGGTCGATCTGACCAAGT
>JBOHUP010000126.1:0-10774 GCA_050734615.1 Candidatus Dormibacteraceae bacterium
CTCAGCCACAGGTCGCCCTGGTCCTTGGCATAAGGATCGGGACCCGAGCCAGTCCAGCCGTACGGGTCGACCGGACCATTGCCGTTGACGTAATAGACGCCGAAGTGAAGATGCGGCCCGGTCGCAGTGCCGGTCATGCCCGAGATGCCGATCACCTGGCCGCGGGCCACGTACTGGCCCTTGGTGACGTTGATCTTGGACATGTGCCCGTAATAGGTCAAAAGACCGTTGCCATGGTTGATCTCCACCGTGAGGCCGCTCGAGCAGCTGTGGCAGCTGGGCACCGCCCAGTTCGCGAGCATGACGGTGCCGCCGGCAGCGGCGGCGATCGGCTCGTAGTACAGCCCGTAGTCGTAACCGTCGTGGCCCTCGTAGTACAGATAGTCGTGCTGGCCGGGCGTCTGGGCGAAGCCCTCGGTGAACGTCGGATCGGGGCCGCCCACTGATGCCGAGGCGATGGTCCCGTCGTAGCGGCACACCTTGTTGCCGTGCGTGCCGTAGTTGGGGCCGCAGTGGTCGAAGATCGAGGTGATGTAGTGAGGGCCGATGAAAGGCAGGGTCAGGAACGCCCCGGGTGACGGCGCGGCTCCCGTGGTGCCCTGGCCGTCTTCAATCGGACCGTACGCGATCTGGCTCGGGTAGCTCCAGCGGTAGTACTTGCCCTGTTTCTGCCCAGGCTGAACCGCCGAGGCAGCCTGCACGGGAACGCCGTACAGCAGCAAACAGAGGAGGGTGACGATCAGAACAATTACCCGCATAGCCCTTGAAACGGAGAAGACCGAGCTTACGTTGCGCTCCGTGCGGCTTGCCGTGGTTTTGGTTAAGTTTCGCAAATGACCTCCGCGCCGCCTCAAAACCGCATCTTGAGCCAGGGCAGAGCCGCAGTCTACGAGGAGCCCATCGGGCCGGAGGGCGTCCGGATCCGCACCCGCCCGCGGACGGAGCCGGGGCCCGGCACGGTGGCTGTTTCGATCCAGACCGCTTCGATCAACCACCTGGACCTCTGGATGGCCCACGGCGCGCAGCGGGTGACGCCGCCGCGAGTCATCGCGGCGGATGGAGCCGGGGTCGTCCAAGCCTCGGCGGACCCTGCCTGGCGGCCCGGCGACGAGGTCGTCATCTTCCCCACCCTGTGCTGCTGGGAATGCGAATGGTGCCGCGCCGGCGAGAACGTCAAGTGCGCCCAGTTCGGCGTCGTCGGCGAGCATGCCGACGGGACGGCATGCCAGCTCTTCCACATCGACTCGCGCAACATCTTTCGCAAACCGAGCGGCCTTTCGTGGGAGGAGGCAGGCGCTTTCCCATTGACGTTCCTCACCGCATGGCGGATGCTCACGACGCGTGCTCATCTGCGGGCAGGAGAAACAGTGCTCGTCGTGGGCGCCGGCGCCGGTGTCGCCGTCGCCGCGATCAGTATCGCCCGGCACCTCGGAGCGCGCGTTTTCGCCACCAGCCGCTCGGCATCCAAGCGCCGTCGTGCCATCGAGCTCGGCGCGGAGGCCGCCTTCGAATCCTCCGGCTTCAGCAAGGACGTGCGCGCGGCGACCGGCGACGGGGTCGACGTGGTGTTCGAGCACGTGGGGCCGGCCACGCTCGACGAGTCGATGCGCTCGCTGGCCATGGGCGGTCGCATCGTGACGTGCGGCTCGACCTCCGGGGTCAAAGCCGAGATCACCATGCCGCGGCTTTTCTTCCGGCAGGCGGACCTTTTGGGTTCGACCATGGGCAACGCGAGCGAGTTCCAGTCTGTGCTCCACGCCATCGACGCGGGCCTGCGTCCAGTGATTGACAGCGTCTATCCGTTAGACGATGTGCAAACCGCTTTGACGCGGCTCGACGCCGCGGAGCAGTTCGGCAAAGTCGTGCTGTCGGTACCGGCGGTCTGATTAAGGAGAAGAGTTCGAAGTGCGCGGTTTCAAAGCGTTCCTGCTGCGAGGCAACGTCGTCGACCTGGCCATCGGCGTCGTGATCGGCATAGCTTTCGGCGTAGTCGTCACGGCGTTCGTCAAAGACCTGGTGACGCCGCTCATCGCGGCGCTCGGCGGCAAGCCCGATTTCGCCAGCCTTTACTTCACCGTCAACCACAGCAAGTTCCTCTACGGCGACTTCATCAACGCCGTGATCGCGTTTCTCGTCATCGCGGCGGTCATTTACTTCTTCGTGGTGATCCCCTTCACTGCACTCGTCGCCCGATCGCACAAGGGGCCGCCTGCGGATCCGACCACCAAGAAGTGCCCAGAGTGCCTGAGCGAGATCCCCATCGGCGCGCGAAGGTGCGCGTTCTGCGGAGAGGCACAGCCCGCCCAGCAGCAGGTCTAGGGGAAACCCTTAGGTCACAAGGGAACCGCCCACAGCTTGGCCGCGGTTTCGTGGCTGAGCGTCACGTCGCGGCTGTTCGCGCGCAGCGTAAGGGTCCGGGCGACGTCGTCCACCTCGACCACCTCGACCTCCCGACCCGGGACCAGCTCGCGCTGGTGAAGATAGGCGAGCAGCTTGGGCGCCTCGCGCTCGGCGACCTCGGAAACCCGGGTCAGGCTGGCGTGCGTGCCGATCTCCAGTGACGACAGCCGGGCCTCGCGTGGAGAGGCCTCCGAGTGGCCCGGGATGGGGTTGCCGTGCGGGCAGGTCGCCGGGCGCCCGAGCACCTCGTAAAGTCGCTCCTCGACCACGCCTGAGACCGCATGCTCGAGGCGCGCCGCCTCGGCGTCGGCGGTGACCCAGTCAAGGCCAAGCGCGTCCGTCAGCCAGCGCTCCATGATGCGGTGGCGCCGGACGATCGACTCCGCCGCCTTGAACCCCGGCGGCGTGAGCTCGATCTCCTTTTGCCCGTTCATCCTGACCAGGCCGTCCCGCGTCATCCGGTGCAGCGCGACGGCCACCGTGGGCCGGCTGACCCCCAGCCAGTCGGCCAGGCGGGCGCTGCGGAGAGGCTCGCCCTCTGACCACATGTAATAGATCGCCTCGAGGTAGCGCGACACCACCTCGGAGGGCTCTCGCTGGCCGCCGTTAGACTTATCTAATTCCATCTTTTGTGCGTACTAATTACGTGACACAACTATGAGCCAAGGAGCCGCCATCGTATTGGGCGCCATCGCCGGGGCCACGGTGTTCCTGGGCCTTCCCATCGCGCGTGTGCGCGGGCTGCCCAAGGCCGTGCAGGGTTTCCTGAACGCCTTTGCGACCGGGATCCTGGTCTTTCTCCTCTGGGACATCCTGTCCCACGCCGGCGGGCCGCTCGACGCGGCGGTGGAGCAGGGCAACCGCGGCTCGTTCGAGGGCATGGCGGCGATCTTCGCGGTCGGCATCGGCGCGGGCCTGCTCGGCCTGGTGTACTTCAATCGCAGCCTGTTCGGCCACCTGAGGCATGGCGCCATCACCCCGAGCCCCCGCTCCCTGTCGCTGGCGATCGCGACCGGGCTCGGGCTGCACAACCTCTCGGAGGGCCTGGCGATCGGAGAGTCGGCCCACGTCGGCGCGATCGCCTTCACCGGCGTGCTGGCCGTCGGCTTCGCGCTCCACAACATCACCGAGGGCTTCGGCATCGCCGCGCCGATGACCACCGACGTCAAGCCCGTCTCCTGGAGGTTTCTCGGCGTCGCGGGCCTGATCGGGGGCGGTCCCACATTCCTGGGGACATGGATCGGCTACCTGGCGAGCTCGACCTACTTTTCGATTGCGTTCCTGGCGGTCGCCGCGGGCGCGATCCTGTACGTGCTGAACGAGCTGTTCAACCTCGGCCGCAAGATCAGCACGCCGGCGACCTTCGCCTGGGGCCTGCTGCTCGGGTTCCTGACCGCCTACGCGACCGACCTGCTGCTCACGCTCGCCAGCGCCTAGCCGGCGTAGTCGAAGGCCTCAGGCTCGCCATCCGGCTCGATGTCCTGCCAGTCCGGGTACCGCCACCTGAACAGGCGCTCCTGGACCTCGAACAGGCTGTCCAGGGTGTCCTGAACATGCCCGCTTTCCCGCAGCGGCTCTCGGACGTGGTCGGGCATGCTCTCGACCACCTCGCGGATCTCCGCCCGAACCGGGGGCGGCACCGTCTTCACCCCGTCGCGGTTCATCTCCTCGAGGCGCCACAGCACCCGGTCGGTGGCCTCGAGCATCCGCTGGAAGGCATACCGGCGGCGGTTCTGCCGCCGCAGCGCGCTCTCCTGCTTCTCGATTCGGTTGCTCGTTTGATCGATCATGGTCAGCTACCTTTCCTAGCTTACCGGCTCTCGGAGATCACTTGATCGACTTCCTGACCCGTCTCGAACGTCTGTTCAGCCCGATCGACGCCTGGGGCGAGTTCCGACCAGGAGCGCGGCCCGCGGCCGTGGCCTTCGTCCTTTTCCAGGAGGCGGGTGAATGGCGGGTGCCCTTCGTCAGGCGGCGGGCCGACCTGCGCGACCACCCCGGCCAGGTCGCCCTGCCCGGCGGCGGCGTGCAAACCGGCGAGTCGGCCTGGGCGGCGGCGCAGCGTGAGGTTGAGGAGGAGATCGGCGTGCCGGTCGGTCGGTTGCGTTCGCTGGGAGCGGGCGAGCCGATCTACGCCGCAGTCTCCAACTTCTCCGTGGTGCCGTTCGTCGCCCACCTGCCTGACCCCCAGGCGCCATTCGTGCACAACCCCGCCGAGCTGGACGGGGTGATGGCCATTCCCCTGGCCCGGCTGCTGGACGAGAAGGCGTGGCTCGAGTCGGCCGACCCCTGGCGCTTCCGCTACCTGGACCACGAGGAGACCATCGTCTGGGGCCTGACCGAGCGGATCGTGGCGGGCCTGGCCCCCAAGCTCAAAGCAGCCCTGGGCGGAGGCTGACCAGGGCGCCCCGAGGAGATCAGCGCTCCTGGCGTTCCAGCTCGCGCAGGTGTCGGAGCGACCAGTAGAGATACCCGCCGAGCAGCGCGACCGCGAACGCATACCCAAGGACCAGGTACGTCACTGGGCCGCCTCGGGGCCGACCTCGCCGCCTCGAGCGCTCACGATCTTGGCCGGCGCGGGAGCCCGCACGGTCGCATCGAGCAGCGTCTCGATGCGATAGCGGATCGCGATCATCGTCGCGGCGAGCACCAGCGTGCACGCCATCGTGAAGAGAAAGGCCGCGAGCATCTGGCCGGGCAGCGCATCGGTGGCGATGATCGGGCCAGGGTGCTGCGTCCGCCACCACGTGACGCTGAAATAGACGATGGGCACGTCGATGAACCCGAAGATCCCGACCACGGCAGCGAACCGCGCCGCCTGCCGGCCCGGCTCGGCCAGGCGTCGCACCAGCAGATAGCTCGCGTAGATGATCCACAGGACCAGGGTCGAGGTCAGCCGGGCGTCCCACGTCCAGAACACGCCCCACGTGGGCTTGGCCCACAGCATCCCCATGACCAGGGTGACGGTCGTGAACACCACACCCACGAGCGCTCCTGCCCGCGCCCATCGATCAGCGGCCGCGCTCTCGCGCCACAGGTAAAGGACCCCGCCGACCAGCACGACGCCGAAGCTTGCGAACGCAGCGATCGCCGCGCTCACGTGGAGGTAAAAGATGCGCTGGACCGGGCCCTGCAGGGCGTCGGTCGGGGCGTAAAGGAAAATCGCCCCGGCGGCGAGCAGCATCAGCACGACGGCGCCGAGCGCCGCCCTCTCGTACCTATTCATCGAGGACGAACCGGGCGGCCAGAGAGGTCAGCACAACGAAAAGTATGTCGAAGTCGATGAGCAGGCCGATGCCCTCATCGTAGCCGCCGCCCTGCCCCATGGCCGACTGAACCGCCTGCCCGCCGGCGACTATGAAAGGAATCCACAGCGGCAGAGTGAGCAGCGGCAGCAGCAGCTCGCGGGCCCGCAGGCGCGCCACCATGGCGGCAAACAGGCAGCCCAGCGCGGCCATCCCGATCGTCGCGAGCAGCACCGCCATGACGACCTGGAACGAGATCGGCGTGCCGAACATGAGCGCCAGCGCCGGGAGCATCACGGCCTCGCACAGGATCAGCAGCCCCGCTGCCGCGATCGCCTTGCCGGCGAACAGGGCGACCGGCGATGCCGGCGTCATCAGCATCGCCTCGAGCGTCGCCTGCTCCCTCTCGGCCGCGAAGGCCCGGCCGAAGGCGATGAGGCCGGCGAACACCAACGCCATCCAAAGGATCCCGGGTGCGATGCTCGCTTGATTGCGCGAGTCGACCTGGAAGCCGAAGTTGGCGATCACCAGGGCGAGCACGACGAACTGGGCGAGCGCCGGGACGAGCTCCCGGGTCCGCCATTCAGACCTCAGGTCTTTGCGCGCGACCGCCAGGGCGACCCTGACCGGGTTCACTTGACGAGGTGCAGGCGCGTCGCGGTCCCCACCGATCGCCCGTGCCGGAGCACGATCGAGCGCGGGCAAAGGCGCGCGGCCAGCGCATGGTCGTGGGTGGCGAGGACCACAGTGCGTCCCTCCATGATCTCCGCGAGCAGGTCGCCGGCGTCCGAGCCCAGGCTTGCGTCCGGCTCATCGAGGACGAGAAGGCGGGGGTCGTGAAGGATCGAGCGAGCGACGGCCAGCCGCTGCTGCATCCCGCGTGAGAGCTTGGCCGCCGGACGGTGGGCGACTTCTCTGAGACCGACCGTCTCCAGCGTCTCCTGAGCCCTGGAGCGGCTCACTCCATACAGGTCGCAGAAGAACTCGAGGTTCTCGGTCGCGCTCAGAGCCCCATACAGCCCCGGGGCGTGCGTGATGAAGCCGATGCGGCGCCGCAGCCGCCGGCGCTCACGAAACGCGTCGAGGCCGAGGATCTCCAGCTGCCCCGAGGTCGGCCGCACGGCGGTCGCCAGGATCCGCAGCAGGGTGGTCTTCCCGGCGCCGTTCTCGCCCAGGACCGCCATGTGGTCGCCCGAATCCAGGACGAGATCGACGCCCTCCAGCGCGGGCTCGGATCCAAACCACTGTGTCAGGCCGTTGGCGACCAGCAGACTCATGGTTTCCGCCGTCTACGGGGAAGTACCCGGCGAAGCCGGCGGATGGGGCAGCTCCTCAACTGGGGTCCTGATCAGCGGCCACAGCACGAACGGCCCGGCCGCGAACAGCAGCAGGGTCGCGACGACGATCGCCATCAGGCGGGCACCGCGGCGGGAATCCGGCGCCGGACCGGTGCCGCGAAGGGGCTGGTTTCGCCCAGGTTGCCGAGAACCACGCCAAGGATGATGATCGCTCCGCCCGCCCAAATCCAGGTCACGAGCGGATTGACGAACACCCGGAACGAGGCTGAGCCGTCGGCGCTGGTGCCGACCAGCACCACGTAGACGTCGGCCACCGGCGTCGTCGAGATGGCGACGTGGGTCAGGGACTGGCCACCGAGCCCGGCGTAAATGGCGCGTGAAGGCTCCAGAGTGCTGCCTCCGAACTTCATGGCGGCGACGAACTCGGTATGGTCGGACAGCGCCCGCAGCTCGACACCCGTGTACGTGAGCGTGTAGCCCGCGACCGTGACCTGCTGCCCAACAGTCAGCGTGACGTCCTTCTCCTGCTGCCAGATGTGTGACCCGGCGATCCCGATCGCGAGCACCACCAGGCCGATGTGAGCCAGGTACGCGCCGTACCGTCTGCGCTTGAGCAGGAGGCGCATCGCCAATCGTGACCAATCGCGCCGCGAGCGCCGGACGGCGCGGCCGTAAACGCTCAAGCTGGTGGTCGCGGCGGCGGCGGCGAGCGGAAACGCCACGAGCGCGGCGATCGATCGCACTCCGAGGGCCAGCATCGCGAGGCACGCGACCACGGCCGCCGCGGCAGGCCACCGCATCGCGAGCCAAGAGGCGCGTCCGGGCCTGCGCCACGGCAGCAGCGGCCCGGCGGCCATGAGGGCGAGGATCGCGGCGAACAGCGGGGCAGCCGCGCGTTCGTAGTAAGGCGCCCCGACCACCCGCTCCGTGCCCAGCATCCCGGAGAAGAGGGGCAGGATCGTGCCCCACATCACGACCGCCACCACTCCCACCAGCAACAGGTTCTGCACGACAAACGCGCCCTCCCGCGAGACCACCGGCGCGGCTGGGCGATCCTTGGCTGCCGCGCCGGCCGACCGGAAGGCCAGCAGCGCGGCGGAGAAAACAATGCACGCGAACAGGAATCCGAGGAACCAGGGTCCGATCGCGCTGACTGCAAAAGTGTGCACGGACGGCACCACCCCGCTGCGCACGATGAATGTGCCGAACACGACGAGCAGGAAAGCGAGGATGACGAGGCTGAAGTTCCACGTCTTGAGCCGGCCGCGCGTCTCCTGCACCTGCGACGAATGCAGGTAGGCCGTGGTCACGAGCCAGGGCATCAACGCAACGTTCTCGACCGGATCCCAGCCCCAATAGCCGCCCCACCCGAGCACGTGATACGCCCACCACATGCCGAGCACGAGGCCGGCGCTCTGCAGGCTCCAGGCGACCAGCGCGAAGCGGCGGGTGTGGGCGATCCATGCGGCGTCGGAGCGACCCGACAGCAGGGCCGCCGCGGCAAAGCTGAAAGGGATGGCGAAAGAGGCGAACCCGGCGAGCACCACCGGCGGGTGGATGAGCATTCCGCCATCGCGGAGCACGGGGTTCAAGCCCAGGCCGTCGGGTGGAGTGATCGAAAGCAGGTCGAACGGGCTCGCCACCAGGACCAGGACGATGAGGAAGAAGCTCAGGATCGAGGCGAGGACCCCGGCCGCGTACCCGGCCAGGCGGTCGCCCAGCGACGCGCACGTCACCAGCGACGCGCTGCCCAGCAGGCCGAGGATGAGGGCCCAGTAGAGAAGCGAACCTTCCTGTCCGCCGTAAAAGCCGGCCACGACCAGGGCCGTCGGCGTGGAGAGGTCGGTGTGCTCAGCGACATAAGCGAGCGAGAAGTCGTGGGTTATCAGCGCGACCTCGAGCAGGATCGCCGCGATCACGACCATCCCGCTGGCGGCATAGAAAGCCCGCCTTCCGACCTGGACCATGACGGGGTTGATCGCCCAGCCCGACCAGAACGAGAGGACCGCGGCAAACCCGCCCATCACGAGCCCCGCCAGCAGGGCGCCGGCGCCCAGGTATCCGAGGATCACGAGGTGTAGGGGGTGGTCGAGAAGCGCGACGGGCACTTCGCGAGCAGCGTGGTTGCATGGAAGACCCCGTCGGAGCCCAGCCTGCCCTCGGCGACGACGGTGATGCCGGGGCGAAAGATGTCGGGCAGCGTCCCGCTGTAGGCGACCGGCATCGACGCGGTGCTGTCCTTTTCGGTGAAGGTCACATGGAGACCACCGCTGCTCCTTTGCACGTCGTCCTGCACCACGCCGGCCACGCGCACGTCGGCCGAGGTCGTTTGGGCCCGCAGTTCGGCGACGGTGAGGTAGTACTCGGTCACGCCGCCCGAGGCCGAATAGATGAGATAGCCGACGCACCCCGCGACGACCAGGCCCGGCATCCCCCACCGCAGGAACACGCTCACGAGGCGATCAACCCGAGATAGTGGTTGAGCGTGGGCGTGTCGAGGGGGCCTGAGAAAGACGCGACGACCAGGCCCTGGGCGTTGATGAAGAACGTCGCCGGGAGCCCCGCCACCCCGTACGACTGATAGGAGCCCGAGACGATCGGCCCGGTCGGATATGGATGCGGGTGGCTCTGCTCGAAGGTCAGGAACCCGCTCGAGGTGTCCTGGTTGTCGGCGCCGACAAAAGCGACGTCCGGCCGGCTGGTGGCGGCGTTCGCGAGCACGCCACCCTCCTCCACGCAGGGCCCGCACCACGAGGCCCAGAAGTTCACGACGACGGGCTTGCCGCGGAGCTCCCGGACGCTCAGCTGGTCACCGGATGCCGTCTGGATGGCCAGATGCGGCGCAGGCTGGCCCAGCAGCGGCGGATTGCTCAACGCCGCGTGCCGCAAGCCCCACGCCAGCGAGAGCATGAGCAGGGATCCCAGGATGAACACCCCTGCACCAACCGCCGCCGACCTGCGGGTCACGCGCTTGAGTTTAGGGGGAGAGAGTTGGCGGTCGCTATTCGCGCATACAGCCGACCGCTCGGCTTGATCGTCCGTTCCAGGCTCGTGCGGTCGACCGCGATCAGGCCGAACTTCATCGCATAGCCGCGCGCCCACTCGAAGTTGTCCATGTTCGTCCAGTGGAAATAGCCGCGCACGTCGACCCCGTCCTCGATCGCAAGCTGGACGTTGGACAGGACCTCGACCAAGTAGCGCTCGCGCCATTGGTCGTCGTTGCTGGCCAGCCCGTTCTCTGTGATGTACACGGGCTTGCCAAGGCCGCGCAGCTCGTTGAGCACGATTCGCATCCACGTCGGGTTCGTGCCCCAGCCCATGTCCGTGACCCGCTGCCCGGGCACGTTGAAGCGGCGGATGAACTGGTCCTGCGGACGCAGAGGGTCGAAGGCGCACATCTGGCCCCAGTAATGGGCGATGCCGATGTAGTCGCTCGTCGCCTCGACGATGGGGCGCAGCTGCCCGGCGGCGACCGGCCACCGGTCCAGCACCAGCTGCGCGGTGCGCGCGGCCAGCCGATCGCGGCGGTGGTCGCTCGCCGGCATGAAAAGAAATTTGTGGTGCGACAGGCCGACCTGCGCATCCGGCCACTTTCGCTTGATCGCGACGTAGGCCAGCTCGTGCGCCCGCCTCATGTTTGCGGTGACCCGGTAGACGGCGGCAATGTCCGCTTTGTGCCCGGGAGGAAACTCGCCGGTGATCCAACCGTTGCCGGCGTAAATGCTGGGCTCGTTGATGGTGCACCAGATCCCGACGAGGTCGCCCAGCTCCTCGACGACTCGATGCACGTACTGCATGAAGGCCGCCGGCGAGCCCGAGGCGGCCCAGCCG
>JBOHUP010000127.1:0-8281 GCA_050734615.1 Candidatus Dormibacteraceae bacterium
TCCCAAGCGACTCGACCTCGTCCGCTACGTGGTCCTGGACGAGGTCCACTACATCGATGATTTCCCCCGTGGTTCGGTCTGGGAGGAGATAGTCATCCAGGCCCCGCCTGGCATCAAGCTTGTCGGCCTGTCCGCGACGATCGGCAACTACCGCGAGATCGCGGACTGGATGGCGCAGAACCGCGGCGATATGGAGACCGTCTTCCACGACGTGCGCCCGGTCGAACTGAAGATGTGGCTTTCCATCAACAATCGCTTCCTTCCTCTCTTCAAGGAGGACGGCGGCATCGACCAGCGCACCTGGAGCAAAGGCGCGCAGGAGGAGGAGGCGTCGTATCGCATCGGTGGCTACCGCGGGCTGCCGTCGAACGACCTTCTGCACGTGATCGAACAGCTGCGGGGCCTGGAGATGCTCCCGGCGATCTACTTCATCTTCTCCCGGCGCGGTTGCCGGGAGGCGCTTCAACGCTGCTCGTATCACGAGCTCGACCTCACCACCCTCGCGGAGAAGGAGGCGATCGACCGCGTGGCGGCCGAACGCCTGCAGGCGCTTACCGACCACGACGAGGAAGCCCTTTTCCGGCGCATGGTGGACGCGCGACTGCTGCGACGCGGCCTGGCGGAGCACCATGCCGGCCTGCTGCCGTACCACAAGGAGATGGTCGAGGAGCTATTCCAGCGCGGCCTGATCAAGGTCGTATTCGCCACCGAGACACTGTCGCTCGGCATCAACATGCCGGCGCGCGGAGTTGTCGTGTCCTCCTTCACGAAGTTCGACGGCGTGAACTTCTCGAACCTCACCACGGGCGAGCTGACGCAGCTCATGGGCCGAGCAGGCCGGCGCGGCATCGATGTCATCGGCCACGGCGTGATCCTCAAGGAGGCTGACGTCGAGGTGGGCACGATCTACGAAGTCGCGATGGGCCCAACCCTGGTGGTCGAATCGAAGTTCCTGCCCAGCTACAACATGGCGCTCAACCTCTTGCGGGTCTACACGCCCGAGGAGGCCGAGGGCTTGATGCAGCGGTCGTTCGGCCAGTTCCAGAAAAGGCTGGCCGCGGCGCAAGCCTCAGAGCGCCTGGTCAACGTCCGGGAGCAGCTGGGCGACGCACGGCACATGTGGGACGACCCCCAGGTGTCGATCGAGGACGTGGCCCAGTACTTCAAGCTCGAAGACCGAAGACGAGCCATTCGCATCGAGCTGAAACGGCTCCGGCGCGAAGGGGGCTCGCAGAGGGGCCCTCGGCGAGGGCGTCGCCCCAGGGCGATGAGCTCAGGCAACCGCATGCTGCAGCGGCTCGAGATCGAAGCGAAAGGCCTGCTGGAGCGCCAGCGGAAGCTCAAGGTGGTGCGCTCGCCACGGTTCGGCGAGCTATTGCAGCGGTACGGCGAGATCCGCGCCCTGCAGAAGGAGATGGACAGCGGCCAGCGCGAGGTCGTCGGGCAGATGGATGAATATCCCCGCAAGCTGCGCCGCCTCAGCAGGATCCTCACCGAAACCGGCTTTCTTGCGCACAACAAGCCCACCGGCAAGGGCCTGTTCGCGGCGCGGATCTATGGCGAGAACACTCTGCTGGTCGCCGAAGCGACCTGGCTCGGCTGGTTCGAGGGACTGGCCCCGGAGGAGCTCTGCGCGGTGATGGTCATGCTGGCCGCCGAGGACAGAGAGCGCGGGGGACGCGATCGTCAGGCCCGCGGGCCGCGGCGCTACCCGACCCCTGCGATCGCCCAGACGGCCAGGCTCATACGCTCCCTCTATTTCCGATTTGCGGATATGGAGAACGATCTCGACGAGCCGAACCTGCGCACACCCTCTCACGACTACATCGACTTCGCGTATCGATGGTCCACGGGCGAGGCGCTCGACCAGATCCCCCTGCCTGCCAACGTGGACATCGGGGACGCCATCAAAGCGATGAAAACCCTCTACTCGCTCCTGCGGCAGCTCGAGTTCGCCCTGCGCCAGGCGAAGTCTCCCCTGTTCGGAGTCGTGTCGCGCGCGGTGGCGCAGATGGAGCGAGACGTCATCAAGCGCACATACTGAGATGCAAGTGAGATCGAGGAAGCGGCGCGTCCTCGTCACCGGCGTGGCCCGGTGGTGGGGCGCCCTGCTCGTGCAGCGATTGGTCGAAGACCCTGACGTCGCCGAGGTCATCGGCATCGACATCCGAGAGCCGCGCTACGACCTCGGCCGTGCGGACTACCTGAAGCTGGACATCCGGCACTCGCTCATCGGCAAGCTCGTTCGCTCCGTGGGCATCGACACCGTCGTGCACACGCTCACGCGCATCGACTCGTTCGACATGGACCCGCGTCGAGCGCACGAGATGAATGTCATCGGAACGCTCAACCTGCTGGCGGGCTGCGCCGGCGCGGGGAGCCCAGTTCGCCGGTTCGTGCTCAAGTCCTCCGGGCATGTATACGGCTCGCGGTTCGACCTGCCGACCAGCCTGCGCGAAGACCACCACCTCGACAACAACTCAAGGCATCAGTTCGTGCGCGACATCGTCGAGGTCGAGTCGTACGTGAGCGACTTCGCCCTTCGCAACCCGGGCATCGACATCGTCGTCCTGCGATTCTGCAACAGCCTCAACCCGCAGGAGCCTCAGCCACTCGCCCGCTACCTCGATCTCGAGTTGGTGCCGACTGTGGCCGGATACGATCCGCCGCTGCAGTTGCTCCATCGTGACGACGCGGTCGCCGCGCTCGCGCTCGCCACGAAGCGAGGCCCGGCCGGCGCCTACAACATCGCTGCGTCGAGCGCAGAGCCGTTGTCCAAGCTGCTCGATTCGGTGGGCAAGCTGCATGCTCCCGTGCTGCCCCCGATTGGGCTCGAGCTCGCCGCCTTCGGGATCCGAACGTTGGGCGTGGCGTTTCTTTCGCCGCAGCTCCTCGACCTCCTGCGTTGGGGACGCTCGCTCTCGACCACGAAGGCGGCACGCGAGCTGGGCTTCAAAGCGTCACGCGACACGCGGGCGGCTTTCGAGGACTTCATCCAGCAGAGACGAGTGTTGCGCTACGAGCCGGACCCGAACGCCTACCAGTACGAGAAGGAGCTGGAGGATTTCATCCACAGCCGCCAGCCCCTGCCGGAGAAGGGGGAGGGCGAGAACAACGGATCGATGACCGGATACGAGCGGCGGCGTGCCGCTAGATCTCGCCCCCGCCCCCATCGATCACGATCACTTCCCCGTTGACGTAGCTCGCCGCGTCCGAGGCGAGGAACGCGACGGCGCCGGCCACCTCTTCGGGCACTCCGATGCGGCCCATCGGGTTGGCGGCCAGGACGCGATCCAGGATCGCCTGGTTGGCCCAGAGGGCCTCAGCGAAGCGGGTCTTGATCAGTCCGGGCGCCACCGCGTTGACGCGGACCTTGCCACCGATCTCCTTGGCCAGCTGCCGCGTGAACATGATCACCCCGGCCTTGGTGACGTTGTAGACGCCCAGGCCGAGTCCGGGGCGGATGCCGCCCACGCTCGCCACGTTCACGACCGAACCTCCGTGCGTCTCCATCGAAGCCTCGTACACGAGCTTGGTCAGGACGAACATGCCTCTCAGGTTGACCTCGAAAGTCTTGTCCCAGGCGCCGAGGTCCGCGCCCAGCACCGGCCCGAAATACGGGTTGGTGGCGGCGTTGTTGACCAGGATGTCGATGCGGGAGAAGCGCCGCATGACCTCACCGACCAGCCGCTCGAGGTCCTCGGGCCGGCCCGCGTGGGCCGCGATCGCAGTCGCGGCCTCAGGGTGGTTGGCGTTGATCCGTCCGGCTTCTTCCTCCAGGTCCGCCTGCTTCCGGCTCGATAGAACGACCTGGGCTCCCTGCTCCGCCAAAGCGCTGGCGATGGCGCTGCCGATCCCTCGGCTGGCGCCGGTCACGAGGGCAACCCGTCCGTTCAGGTCGAACCTGGAGCCTGCAGGCACGGCTGATACGATAGCCCGGCGCATGGCGATCGAGGGGAAGGCCGCCGACGACATCCTGGAGCGGATTTTCCAACCCACGACCAAACCGAGCGCCCGCGACCAGGCTGAGGAGACCCTGCGGCACCCCAAGCGGCTGGTTTACGTGGCGATGTCCAACAAGGTGTTCTACTGGCGGGCTCACATCCAAAAGTTCGTCCTCGACTCAGGGATGGTGCCGATCAGCCCGTTCATGCTCTTCGACTACTACCTCATGCACACCGTCTCCAAAGAGGTGGTGCGAGAGGCGATGAACAACCTGCTGGCCCGCTGTGACGAGGTCTGGGTGTTCGGGCGCCTGTCGCTCGGGGTGAAGGTGCAGGTGGGCATCGCCAAGCGCATGAGCAAGCCTGTTCGCTATTACGACATCGGAGACCTGCCGGTGGCGGTGATGCCGATCAGCGAAGACACCGCCCAGGAGGAGCTCAGGGACTAGCGGACCCGCCCATCTTCCGGATGGTGAGAGGGGAAACCACTCGCCGGTGCCACGCCGGTGGGTTGCCCAGCTCTTCCAGAGTGGGCATCGACTCCGGGCTTGCCCAGGCTCGGTTTAGAACCTTGATGCCGTGCTGGTCGAAGACCGCGCGGCAGAAAGCTTCGCCGCGCCCGTATTGCTGGAGCTTCAAATCCAGGCCCGTCAGCTTCCAGATCAGCACCTCGAACAGGCTCTTGCGGGAGCCTCGCTCCTGGTACGCCTCCTCGAGCTGGTCGAAGCCCGAAAGCAGCTTTCCGCCGAGCTCGTTCATGACCAGGTTGCTGTAGCCCTCGACCATCGACATGGTGCCCTGGACCTGGCGCATGACCCGCCACTGCGCGGGAAGCACCCCGGCGAAGGCCGCGAATCGGGCGACCGGAGCGCCTTTGCGTGTCACCGTCTCGAGCAGCGCCCGCATCGAACTTTCCATGTAGGGGCGAAGCCACGGATGCGCGGCGAACTGCCAAGCATGGGTCATTTCGTGGAGGATCAGCCAGCGCCGTAGATCCTCTGGCGGAAGGTCGGCGCGCCGGCCCCATTCCGCGACATTGGCCTCGACCAGGTAAAGGCCCTCGCCGCCCATGGGCTCGGCGCTCAGCAGCTGCGGGTCGTACTGGCCGAGGACTCGCCGCCCGAGAAAGGCAAGCATGTATCCGATATACCGGTCGACGCCCGCCCGGCCGACCCCGACGATCAGAGAGTTCGGCACGCGCCCGGCTTCGAGGACCGGGCCCATGGTCCGGCGCAGCATGCCTAAGTTGAGGTCGAGCCATCCCGTACGGTCAAGCGCCTCGAACTTGGGTAAGGACACGGTCTTTGGCAGATCGCCTACGAATCCGAGGAGCGGCTTTTCCAGCTCGCGGGCGAACGAGCGATACGACTTCGCGGCAGCTTCCAGAGTCCCCTGCTCGAGATCCGGCGAACCCAATCGACCACACGCGGTGCGACGGATCTCGTCCCAGTCGACCAGGACCGCTGTGCCGCCGCTGGGCCGGACCGCCTCGACCACCGCGGCCGTGGCCAGTCCCATCAGCGCGCCATAGACCGCTGCCCGGCCGGCCGACCGTCTCATAGACGCAGCCTACGAGGGCCGGGCGATCAGGCGCTGGGGATCAGTAGATGTAGGGCCAGCTCCGGTTGCGCTTGAAGACCACCTTGCAGCCTTCGCAGCGAAACACGATCTGCAGGTGCCGCCTGCCGATTGCCGCGGCGTCGCGGCCGCACACGGGGCAGGAGGCGGTCTCGAGCTGATACGGGGCTGGAAGCGGATCGACCTTGATCTCTAGACGCCGTCTTTTCTTTGACATTTACCTCTGGCCTTCCTGAATTCCGGATTGGTTGCTTAGACGTCGAGCTGCGACACATCCAGGTGCTTGAGATCTGCCGGCGGTTCGACCCCGGCGTTGTGCAGGCGCTTGAGCAGCGCCAGGATGTAGCGAACGCCTGCGAGGTTGACGTGGTGCTCGCGAGTCAGCGACTGGATGGCTTGAAGCTTCATCACGTCGCGACGCGAGTACCGGCGCCGGTTGGTGACCGTACGCTTGGGATTGATCATGTTGAGGTGCTCGTACATCATCAGGGTGCGTGGATGCACCTCGAGGATCTCGGCAGCCACGCTGAGCGTGAAAATGGGCTTGTCGAGGTCGATGCCAGGGTCGCGCGAAGTCACGGCCGCGGCGGCGACCGGGTCGCGATGCTTGACCTTCATATCTTTCTTGGGCGGACGGATTATATCGTTTGAGCGATTGCGGGCCTAACTTTGGGTGACAGGAGCGGTTGCAGATTCGCTGCCATTCTGCAGGGGGTTAATCGACTTCGCAAAGTATTTTTGTTAAGGAACGTCAGCGAATTGTCCTTCCGGATGCCCGCCAAGCGACGTTTCGTCGCCTCCATATAGTTACGAGCGTGCCTGGGATTCTCAGCCTGCTTGTCATCAGCCTCTCGGTCGGATTGAGCAACTTCGCAGGCGCCATTGGCATCGGATTGACGGGCATCGACACCCGGACCCGGATCCGAGTGGGCGTCGCGTTCGGCCTGTTCGAAGCTCTGATGCCGGTGCTCGGCCTGCTGATCGGCGAAGCGGTCGCGGGGTACATCGGTCACAACCTGGGCGGCTACGTCGCCGGTGGGATCCTTTGCCTCACCGGTGCATACACGATCTGGCAGGGCCGCCGGGTCGAACAGGAGAATGAGCCGCGCCGCCCTGGCCTGCGGACGCATCAGCTCGTCTTTACGGCGCTGGCCCTGAGCATCGACAACCTTGCCGTGGGCTTTGCACTCGCGGTCTACCACGTGCAGATCCTGCTGGCGGCCACGATGATGGGCGTGGTCAGCGTGGCGATGTCGCTGGCGGGACTTGAGCTCGGACACAGACTGGGCAAGCACGTCGAAGCATGGAGCGAGGAGATCGGCGGTGCGGTCCTCATCCTGGTCGGCATCGCTATCGCAGCCGGTCTCATGCCTAGCGCCTAAGCGCCCGCGACATACGATTAAGCGCATGGCGGACCAACCGGCCCTCGATCAGGTCCTTCTCAAGGCGGAAGGCCTCGCGGCGACGATCACACTCAACCGCCCCGACCAGCGCAACCCCCTCTCCGCAGTCATGCTGCGCGACCTGGTCGCGGCCTTCCGATGGGCGCGTGACGAGCCGGCGGTGCGCGTGGTGGTCCTGACCGGGGCAGGCGACCGTGCCTTTTGCGCCGGCGCGGACCTGGCCAGCTTCGACGCTGATGTGACCGAGCTCGAGCGGCATCGCAGCCGCGACCTCTTCGTCGACCTGTTCACCACCATGGCGGATCTGGGCAAGCCGATCGTGGGCCGCATCAACGGCCATGCGTTGGCGGGCGGCCTCGGCCTCGCGTGCTCGTGCGACATCCTGGTGTCGACCGACACTGCGACGTTCGGGACGCCGGAGATCAACGTCGGGATCTGGCCGATGATGATCCAGGCTGTACTCGCCCGGAACATCCCGCGCAAGGTGCTCCTCGAGATGGAGATGCTGGGCGATCGCTGGACTGCGACGCAGATGCAGGCGCTTGGACTGATCAACCGTGTCGTAACGCACGACCAGCTCGACTCCGCAGTCGGCGAAATCACTGAACGGCTCGCGCGAAAGTCCCCGATCGCGATGCGCCTTGGCCGCGATTCCTTCTATCGACAGCAGGATATGGAGTTTCATACGGCCCTCGAATACCTGCAGAGCCAGCTCACCCTGGTCGCCCTTTCCGAGGACTCGAAGGAAGGGATCAAGGCCTTCCTCGAGAAGCGCGAGCCGGACTTCAAAGGGAGGTGAGGCGTTGACGAGCCCGCGCCATCGCGAGCTGCGCGCGAAGGCCCTGAAAGGCGGGACCCGCTACCTGGCGAAGCTCCGAGAGCAGAACAAGCTGACGGCCCGCGAGCGCCTCGACCTTTTGCTCGACGCCGGCTCGTTTGTCGAAGACGGTCTCTTCGCCAACGTACTGGCGGAAGAGCTGCCCGCCGACGGGGTGGTCACAGGCCTCGGCACGATCGGCGGCCGCCAGGTCGCGGTGATGGCCAACGACCCGACGGTGAAGGCGGGCAGCTGGGGCGCTCGCACGGTCGAGAAGATCGTGCGCATCCAGGAGACGGCAATGCGCATCCGTGTCCCGCTGTTCTACCTGGTCGACTCCGCGGGCGCGCGCATCACGGATCAGATCGATATGTTCCCGGGGCGGCGCCACGCCGGACGAATCTTCTTCAACCAGGTCCAGCTCTCCGGCGTCGTGCCTCAGATCTGCTTGCTGCTCGGCCCTTCGGCCGCCGGCGGCGCGTACATCCCGGCGTTCTGCGACATCGTGATCATGGTCGAAGGCAATGCGTCGATGTACC
>JBOHUP010000128.1:0-3826 GCA_050734615.1 Candidatus Dormibacteraceae bacterium
GCGAGATCCTCGATGGGGTGCTCTTCGAGACGATCGTCGGCCCTGCTTTGGGGTTGGAGGCGCTGCCGAGCTGGCTCTTCAACGAGCTACGTACCGCCAGCTCGGTTCGACTCCTCATCGCGGATCCGGGAATCCCGGCGATCCTCTCGCGGGTGGGCGGGACGGAGGCTGAGCTCGTCCATGCGCTGCTGTACGAAGGACAGGCGTACGACTTCTACAAGGCGATCGAGTCGGCCAAGATCGCGCTATCGAACGACGCAGAGACGGACATCGTGTTCGCGCCGCTGGGACTGCGTGTCACAGTGCGGCGCTCGGCCTTTGAATCGATGATCAGGCCGGAGCTCGACCTGGTCGCGCAGACCACCAGCCGCGCGCTGGCGGAGGCGGGCGTTGGCGCGGGAGAGGTCGATCGCGTGCTCCTCACCGGTGGGTCGGCATACATCCCCGCTTTTCGCGCCGATCTGACCACGACCTTCGGCGCCGGCAAGCTCGAGCAGCGCAATGCGTTCACCGCTGTCGTCCACGGGCTTGGCGTGCGCGCACAGCAGCTGTGGGGAACGGCTGAGGTCAGCCCTCCGCGAGCTTGAGCGCGGGAGACTGCACCAGGGGTGCCGCTCTTTCCTTCGTCAGGTTGAGCACGATGATCACCGTGATAAGAAGGACCGTGCCGACGATCTGAACCCCGTAAACGGGCTGGTTGAATCCCCAGGGCGGGGGCGCTGAAGCGATGAGGGTCGCCGCTACTGGATATGCCATCTCAGCGATGGTCGCTAGCGATGCGGGCGTCTTGGACAGCGCGCGGTAGTACAGGAGCAGCGCGAGAAGGCCGGGCACCAGCGCGATCGCGAGAAGATTGGGCACGAAATCGGAGACTCGGTAGTGCGAGAAGCCGGCCACGCCGTTCTGGGCCAGGGTGATCGCGATCAGCACCGGCAGAGCGAGCGTGAACCGAAGCGCTGTCATGCTCCAGAAGCTGATCGAGCCGAGGGCAAATCGACCGAGGACCGTGCCGCTCGCCCATAGGACGGCGGCGCCGAGAGCAAGGAGGCCCACCTCGACACGGCCGTTCTGCAGGGCAGACACCGGGGCCGTGGGGTCCTGGGCGAAGACGACGAGATAGACGGCAACGAGGGCCACCGCCGCAGCGGGCCAGAACCAGGGCCGGCGCCGCTCGCCGAGCACGATCCAGGCGAGCACGATCGCGATCAAAGGCTGGGTCTGCTGCAGGACAAAGGTCTCGGCGAAGACCTTGTAAGTGGCGGCGGCCTGAAACGAAGCGGTGAACAGGATGGTGGCGATCGACTGCGCTCCCGCGGCAATGATTCCGACCGCGATCCAGCCCCGCGGCCCCAGCTGCCGGAGCTCATGGGAGCTGCGGATCAGGATTGGCAGCAGAAACAGCGTGACCAGCGCATCCTCGGCGACCACGATTTGGGTCGGCGTGAGGTGGCTGACGAGCTGGTTGCGGAAGTAAGCATCCGTGGCCCAGAGCGTGGCCGCGACCGCAACCAGCACCACCGAGAACCGATCGACGCTGATGCCGCCGGCCGACGGGACGGACTTTTTCACGACTTCATTCAACCGCATCTGGCGCCAGTCCCTTCCAACCGGCCCC
Organism: Candidatus Dormibacteraceae bacterium; assembly: GCA_050734615.1. Lineage (GTDB taxonomy): Bacteria > Chloroflexota > Dormibacteria > Dormibacterales > Dormibacteraceae > DASXBJ01. The sequence continues at coordinate 1,616 of JBOHUP010000128.1, forward strand.
CGGCGAGAGGGGCGGGCATACCTTTTCCGGGGCCCTCCCTCGATCGGAGCTCCCTCCCCCAGCTCCTGACGCACCAACTGGCGCTGAATTTAAATCAAGGCCGGTCCGCGGGCAACCCTTCCGGTTAAGGCGGACCCCGGATCCGGGACCCCGAACCGCCCTAAACCGTCACCTCATCCTGCGCCACCACGCCCTCGAGCGGCACCTCGCCGTGCTGCAGCACGAACACCTCCTCGGGGCGGTCGTGACCTTCGAGCATCCGTTTGCCCACGCTCACCAATCGAATGTCGCCCCGCAGGATGTCAGCCACGATCGAATACGTCGTCTCGGACACCAACACCTGATTCCCGACCGCCCGGCGCCGCAGCTTCGCGCACCGATTCACGGCGGGGGACCTGTAATCCCGGTCGGCCGCGTCCGCCTCACCCGTCAAAATCGCCATCCGAACGCTCAGCTGGACCGAATCCGGCCACGGCTCCGTCCCAATCGCCCGCTGCGCTTCGAGCGCGGCCCCCACCGCATCGGTCGCGCGAAGGAACACGGCGAAGAAGCTGTCGCCCTCGCCCCGCTCCTTCAACACGATTCCGCCGGCACCTTCGATCGCCGCGGTCAGCAGCTGGTCGTGCCGCCGCATCGCTGCGTACATCTGCGCCCTGCTCTGCAGCCACAGGGGCGTCGACTCCACCACGTCGGTCATCAGAAAGGTGACGATGCCGTCGGGCAGCACCCGACCGGGTTCCACTTTGAACGCGGTTCCAGGCGAAGTGGTCGTGGTGCCCTCGTCGGCCGCCCGCGGCTCGAGCGTGCCGGCCACGACAACAAAGTCGTCGATCGTGTTCACCCGGCGGAAGAAGTGAACGTTGTAGGACGAGAGAAACGTCCACTGCGCGTAGTCGGCGGCGAACTCCCCCTCCCGGCAGACGTCGGAGACGACGGACAGCATCCTGCCGAGCTTCATGATGGCCGTCGGCTCGAGACCGAGCTCACGTGCCACCTCCTCGCTGGTGACGCGCCCCCCATCCTGGTCCGCGTCGACGGCCATCCGCACGACTTGCACGAAATTGTCGAGGTCGACCTGGGTATCGCGGCAGCGCTGCAGCTGCTCGAGCGAAAGCGCGACCTCGTAGTCGCCGCCGGGACCTGACCCGTTGCCGTTCAACCCATCTGCATGCGTCGCCGGAGCGAACATCGCGATCACGCGCTCGAAGCTCTCTTCAACCGCAAACTCGCGGGTCGCCCTCTGATAGGCCTCACCCACCGAGGGCCAGCGACCCGCCGCCACGAAGTGGTTCGCCACCACCTGCTCGTACAGCCAGGCGGATCCGTTGAGCGACAGGTCGACGTTCAGCGCGACCTGCAGGAAGTCGACCGCGCGCCGGTATAGCTCCTGCACATATGCAAACGCGCCAACCTCCGACACCTGGATCTCGCGGTCCAGCCCGAGCGAAGGATTCGGTTTTGGGGTGCCGTCGATGTAGGTGAACGCTTCGACCGCCACCAGATCGCCGTGGTTGCGCAGCTTGATCCGTGTCTGGGAGACGCGCGGCCCAGGCCCGTTCAGCGGGCTATCCGCCACGTGAACGAGCCCGCCGAGACCCCAGGCGCGTTGGATTGGAGAACGCAGGTCCGAGATCAGCGAATAAAAGCGCTGGATGAACGCCAAAGCCTCTTTACCCGCGCCCTTGTCGAAGCGGTCCTGGCGTACGGCACGCAAGTCCTGCTCCCAGGCGGCCGTGATGGCTCCCCTCAAACCGACGATGCCTGGCTGCATTTCCCAACCCTGGGGCCGCTCGATTCTTCCTTTCCCCCGGGAGCCGCCCCGCCAAAAGGTTAGAGCCTACACAGGCGAGTTGGCTCCTATTAGCGCGGCTTATTACATGGCCCGAATTGACAACAACTCGGTTACGAGCGCATCTTTAGCACCAGGTTTTGGGCCGCCGGGGGGCCACCTTCCCCGGCAGTTATGGAGGCTTGGGGTATGGCAGAGGTCAGATCTGTGGCGCAACCGGCGGCAGTATCACCCGCGGCGGCTGTAATTGCCATCGCAAACCCCGCCGCGCTGGGGCTCGCGGGTTTCGCGCTAACTACGTTTCTTCTGAGCGTCCACGTGGCAATGGGCGTCGGCCGGGAGCCGTTGCTGGTCTTTTTTGGATTCGCGATCTTTTATGGCGGCCTGGCCCAGTTCGCAGCAGGCATGTGGGAGTTCAGGAC
>JBOHUP010000129.1:0-2126 GCA_050734615.1 Candidatus Dormibacteraceae bacterium
GGTAAGCTCGGGTGGTCGGCCGGATAGATACCCACCGCGAATCCATAGACGGTGTCGCCCGAGCGCGGGAGCTTGTCGAACTCCGCCACCAGCCCTGCCATCCGCTCCCAGAACTCCGACACCTCAGGCTCCGAGATGCGTGCGTGCCGGATGAAACCCCACAGCTTCCCGTCCCGGTACGCCGCCCGGGATTCGCCGGCCGCAACCTCGAAGTCGTTGAAGTCTCGCGGCCGGTCGCCTTCGTTCCTGCTCAGGTCGACTCCGACGTAGAACATCCGAGCCGTCCGGCCGTAGAAACGCTCCTCGATCGCCCGCACTCGCCGGGTCCTCACCACCCGCAACAGCCCGGCTTCGGTGAGCACCTTGACGTGGTGGGCGACGGTGCTCTTCGGCCGCTCGAGCGCGATCGCCAACTCGGACACGCTAGCGGCTCGCTCGTGGAGCAGGCTCAGGATCATAGTGCGCACCGGGTGGCTGATCGCCTTGACTTGGGAGGGTGCGGTGAGCGCGATTCGGTCGGCGAGGTCGTAGTGAGGAGGAGACGACTCGCCGGCCATGGCCGCAATAGACTAACATTGCAGAATGTTCCAACTTAGTGGATCAATGGTCGAGGAGGGCCGGGAATGAGCGAGGTTGTGCTGTACCACCATGTCCAGGGGCTCACCGAAGGAGTGCGCTCGTTCGCGGACCAGTTGCGGCGGGCAGGGCACAAGGTGCACGCGCCCGACCTCTTTGACGGACGGACGTTCGACACCATCGAGGAGGGTATGGCGTTCGCGCGCCAGGCTGGGTTCGGCGCGCTGACCGAGCGTGGCGTGGCCGCCGCGGATGATGTCGCGGTCGACGCGATCTATGCCGGCTTTTCTTTCGGAGGCAGTATCGCCCAGCAACTCGCGCAGACCCGCGGCGGCGCCCGCGGGGCCCTGCTCATCTCCTCGTGCCTCCCCGTCTCGGAGTTCGGCGATGCATGGCCTCAGGGCGTCCCGGTGCAGGTGCACGGCAAGGACGCCGACCCGTTTTTTGCCGAAGATCTCGAGGCCGCAAGGGCGCTGGTCAACTCGACCGACCGGGCCGAGCTTTTCCTCTACCCTGGCAAGCAACACCTCTTCGCCGACTCCTCGCTCCCGGCCTACGACGCCGCCGCTGCGGCATTGCTCACGGAACGGGTTCTGGCGTTCCTCGACACATTCGGGGCCGGCCAAGCGTGAAGAAGTGAAGACGACAACAACCTTCACGCCGCGGGTCAGTCGATTCGCTGGGCCATGGCCACGATGATTCCCTCGGGCCCGCGCACGTACGCCATGCGCCAGATGTGCTCGTACTGGCCGATGCCGCCGACCAGGCCGTAGCCGTCGGCAGCCAGCCGGTCGACAACTGCCTGGAGGTTGTCCACTTCGAAACAAACGTTGCGCAGCCCGAGTTCGTTGGACATGGCGTCGGGCGATCCCGGTTCGTGGTTGGGCCGGATGAAGCTCGACAGCTCCAGCCCAGTTCCTCCGTCGGGCGGCCGCAACGTGACGATCTCGGAACGGGAGTTTGGTATGCCAATGACGGTGTCGACGAACTCGCCTTCCATGAACATCCTGCCCTCAACCTCGAAACCGAGCCCGACGAAGAACGCCGTCACCGCGTCGAGGTCCCCGACCGTGATGCCGACGTGGTCGAACCGTCGAATAGCCCCCACAGATGCCCTCCTGCATTAGTCCGTCCGGTCAGGTTCGCGTTGCTGGCGCTTGCCTGCGACGTCCACGTTACGAGGTTGCCGCGGGGGCGAGGAATACCGCTGCCAGGGCCGATGTGCTTGGCTGGCGAAGGCGAGACGCTCCTGTTCGATCCCGACGATCACTAGGAGCCGCGTTCGCGCCCGTTTCAGATTGATTCCGCCCTTCGCCCTTGCGTCGGCGAGTTGGGCGATGCCGGTCAGCGCGTCAGTGAGCGCGGTCGCGCAAGCAGGGTACCTTCACCGTTCCAACTGCAGAGAGTCGGAGAACCGCGGTCACGCTCGCTTATTTGAGCGGTGCGAGCTGGAGCTGCTTCGCGAGCGCATACGCAGCGAGTCGGTCACGTTCATCGGCAGCGAACACCCGACCGATGAGGAGGGCGGAACGATGCGGCACGTCGATCCG
>JBOHUP010000130.1:0-4003 GCA_050734615.1 Candidatus Dormibacteraceae bacterium
GCGCACGGTCGCCCTCGGCCGTCCAGTAAATGCCGGTGCCGGCGACCGTGATGGATCCGTGAGTATCAGCGAACGTGCCCGTCAGCGAGGTTCCCGCCGGCGGGTTCCCCACGCCGGCAAGCGGCACTTGGAAGACCAACGTGCCTGCCGTGCCGCCGGTGTAGACGCCGGGATTGGCTGTTCCGGTTATGACGTTGGCGGAGTTGAAGCGCCCGCCGCTGAACGTCCCTTGGCTGAAATCCCAGAGTGCGGCCGCGCCGGTCCCGTTACTGGTCGCCTGAGCGTAGTACTCGACCCCGTTATAGGTCCAGTACACAGTCCAGTAGGCCGAGATCATGTTGGCCGGCGGCGGCGGAGCCTCGAGGTCTTTCAATGCGAGAGTGATCTGCAGCGTGGTCGCGTTGGGTGATGCGAACTTCGCGTTGATGATGTCGAGGTTGTTCATGTTTGAACCATCGCCGCCCGGATAATTGTTGGGTGCGTCGCCGGCGGGGTCGACGATCTGAGGTCCTGGGCAGGTGGTGCCACCGTTGTTGCCGAGGTCAGGCGGTGGCGGTGGGACGGGGTTCGGCGTGGTCACGTTGGTCGGAGCCGTCTTGCCATCGACGTCGAGCATCAGGTTGGTGACATCCGGCGTGCCCCAGCCGGTCTGGTAGTCCCAACCCACGTGCGAGCAGTTGTAGACCGGGACGGCCCCATTGCACGAGACGGCAGTGTCGGTCGAGGTTCCCCCGATATCGAAGAAGTCGCGCGCGTACTTCGTCGAGTCGTCCGCGATGCGATAGATGGTCGCGTCGGCGAAGCCGTTGCCTTTCGCGTGCTTCGAGGCCGCCTGGATCCTAGTCCACATACCCAGCCAGAGCGGCGAGGAAAGGCTTGTGCCGCCGCCGGCTGAGTCGTTATTGCCGCTCATCGTCACCGTATAGCCGTTGGAGATGATGTCGCCCGATTGCGCAGCGACGTCCGGAATCCCACGGCACAGTGGTGGTGGCGGCGGATAGGGATTGCCCTGCGAGCCTGTCGCGCAGTGGAACAAGAGAGGCGGAAACATCTTCTGTTGGTAAGCGCCCGCGGCGATGAAGTCGCTCGAACCGCCGCCACCGTGCGTCCAGCCGTACTCCAGCGCACGAGACGCCGATGTGGTCGCAGTCGGGTCATTGAAATAGAGCACGGTGCCGCCTACCGCAGTCACGTAAGAGCTGACCGCGGGGTAGTTCATCATCGGTGTTGGGACGAGGGTCGCGCCATTCAACTCGAGGGAGACCACGGGGCATCCTGATCCCGTGTCACCGGTCGAGGCAAACATCGTCCGGCCTTCCGCGACGATCTTCCTGAGGACCCGCTCGTAAAGAGCCTGGTTTGGATTGCCGGCAATGAGCACGCCGGTCGGCTGCCCGGGACTACCCTGAAGACCGTTGGTGCCAGGCGCCTGCTCGCAGCCGCCGAAAGAGGAGCTGCCCTGCAGGGGACCCTGCTTGTCCGCCGCCCACGCGTGATAGGCAGCGATGAGATCGGCGTCCGTTCCGGCCTTGCCGAAGTACAGGTGCTCGCCGACCACGTTCGGCGCCATTCCGGTTGACGCCTGCGTGTCGATGTTCCACTCGCCCTCACCTCCGCTGTCCGTGATGGCGGTCTGGGTGCCGTAGTAAGAGATCGTGACGGGCGCGCCGGGCAGGCTGTATTCACGCTCGAATTGACGCAGGTCAGGGATCGTGTTGTTGGTCGTGCCCCAGCCGAAGATCGCCATCTGCTGGCCTTCGCCCTTGTTGTTGGCAGGCTGGTTGTAGATCGACCACAGGTCGGGTGGATTCGTGAGGTTCGTGTCGGCCGACGGACTGATCGTGGACGGCCGCTGGGGAGTCGTACCCGGCTGGGTGCGCAGCTGCGGACTGAGTCGCGGCCCCTCGATGCTGTTCAGGCCGGTGACGCCGATGACCTGAAGAGCGGCCGGAACTGTCGGCGCGTTGACATTGGCGTAAAAGGCCTTCCCGTTGGACAGGAAGTTTTTGACTTGAACGTTGAGGAGGCCTTCCACCTGCGCGACGCTGCCCGATGCGAGAACGTACTCGCTGCTTCCCGGAATGCTCTGCACGCGCAGCCCGGTCGAACCGAGCCAACTGACCGCATTGTTGTAGCGATCGGCAGGCACCCCGAACTGCGCCTCATAGTCGGCGGGGTCGAGGTACTGTCCGTACAGGGAACTCGACGGGTCATATTCGCCGGCGAGGTACGCGTCCTCGCCCAACGGGTTGGCGCCCATCAGGCCGACGCCGAGACCTATCGGGGCCGACGGCGACGTATCGCCGGTCGGAGTCAGGGATGACACGCCCTGGAGAACGTTGTTGGTCAGGAGGACCGTTGTGCTGTCGGCCAGCCCAGACGCCCAGCCCAGCGGTGAGACAATCGCCGCAAGGGCCAGGGCGCCCGCTGACGCAGGCACGACGACACGTCGTACAAACGCAGCTCGCTGTCTCAAACCACAACCCCTCGCTAACGCCGGCGGCCAAGCCGGCTAGTTAAGGAGATATCACTTCCGCCGCGTGGAGGCATCCTTCAATTGCAGTAGATACGACCTAGCCTCGCGCGCTAGCCGGAGCGGCCGACGCTAGGCCGCAATGCTCGACGGCGTAGATCATCTCGCCGACGGACCGGTCACGATCCCGACGTGCGTGACATAGAGATGTCCAGCCCGCCAAATTTGCTGTGGCGCGCGGGCCGATTCACGTTACAGCTCGGAGGATGCACGGGTCACGTCGGTAAGGCCTTCACTGGGATCCGGAGTCAATCTGCGGCAGGTGCGATGCCGCGCATCCTGTGTGCCCGTTCCAGGGTAGCGCGCGAATATGGCCAATCATGGCCGGGCGCCAGCTCGTGGCGAACTTGGCGATCAGACGAGAGCGGCACAAATCAGGCGGCGGCTGGATCTGCCGCGTGGGGGACAGAGAATGCGAGTAAGGAAAGTCTTCGCGAACCTAACGGTGTCGGATATTGGAAAGGCCAGAGACTTCTACGCCGACTATCTTGGATTGAGCTCGGAATCGCTTAACCTCGGTTGGGTGGCTCGCTTTGAGACGCCGGATGGTAAGGCGGCCGTCCAGCTTGTTACCCGAGACGCGAGCGCGACGGAGGCCTCGGTGATCTCAGTCGCGGTCGGCGCTGACATCGACGTGGCCTATGCCGAGGCGAAACGGCACAGGTACGAGATCGTCCATCCACTGACAGCCGAGACGTGGGGCATCCGGCGATTCTTTGTTCGTGCACCCGACGGCACCGTGATCAACATGACAAGCCACAGCGACTAGCTAAACAAGACGCGCACCGAACTCGCAAAGTAGTCGGCCCAAAAACAGGTGCAGGCGGCGATCTGGGGGGCTGGGACGCGCAGAGGTAAGAACGGTGGGCCAACCGGCGCCCGCGACTGTGCGTCACCCTGGAGTTCCAAATCGAACCATGGTGCGGCTGCCAAGAAGTCGGGGTCGAGACTCCCTTAGGTCGAAGTAGGAGCTCTGTCGCCTGAAGAGATCGCTATGGCCAGCGCTAAAAACAGCGGCGCCCCGTGATTGAACTCAGGCGTGGTCAGTAGCCCGAGCTCCAGTCGCCCATCGAGCATCACGTCGGCTGGCTCGATGATCGCGAAGAACACCAGACCCAATGCGGTGGCGATGACTGCCAGCGGAGAGGCCCCTCGTGGCAACCTAAGCGCGACGAGACGCAGACGATCGCTGCGCCTCCTGGACCGATCAGGTTGTCAGGGCTTGGCAAACTGGATCGAGAGCCTGCACCGGTTGAACATGAATCCCCGTGACGGTCAACGGAGCGAGAGCTAAAGGCCAGCGCCTCAGCACCAGAGCTGGGTGCGAACCAAGGCGCGGTACGGCAGTCGCGTGCAGGGACTCGTCGAGAACGATGCCGACCTGAACACCGGGATCCATACGGCAATCACCTTTGAGCTCCTTCCAGAAGTTGTGGGAAATGCCGGCGGCCCTGGTCGTTGAGGCGGGAT
>JBOHUP010000131.1:0-9886 GCA_050734615.1 Candidatus Dormibacteraceae bacterium
CCGCAAGGCGGGCGTGTTGTGAGAACCCCAAGAAATCGGGCGATTGCTCCCATCCCACGAAATCCTCGATTTCGCGAGGACCGCGATCGGGGACCCCTGTGACGGTTCTGGTCCTGGTCGAGAAGGACAGCGACGCGTCCCGGCAGGCGCTGACGCTGGCGCGGCAATTTGGCAGCGACCTCCGCTCGATCCTGGTCGATGGCGTGGAGCCTTTCGCACCCGACGCCTGGGCATCGATCCTCGAGCAGGCCGCTGATGAGCTGGCCGCTTCGGCGGTCGTGGCGGCGGGCACGGATCGCGGCAACGACGTCATGGCGCGCCTTGCCGCGCGAGCCAACCTCCCTCTCGCCGCCAACTGCACCGCCGTCTCGCCAGGCGACCCGCTCACCGTGACGCGACAGCGCTGGGGCGGCAGCCTTCTCGAGGAAGCCAGGCTCCGCAGCCCGCGGCCTTTGATCACCGTCGCGCCCCACACCGTGCCCATCGAAGCCGGAGCCGAGCCGGTCGGGGTGGACCTCGCGCCGTACATGGCCCGAATCGACCCTAAAGACCAGGTCGTCCGCGTGGTCGAGCATGTCGGGAAGTCAGGTGGAGGAGTCTCCCTCGGCGAGGCCAGGGTGATCGTCAGCGGCGGACGCGGCGTCGGTTCGAAGGAGGGCTTCGCGATCATCGAGGAGCTGGCCGGACTCCTTCGAGCGGCGGTCGGCTGCTCGCGCGCGGTGACCAGCGCCGGCTGGCGCCCGCATTCGGACCAGGTCGGCCAGACGGGCACCAAGGTGGCCCCGGACGTCTACCTCGCCTGCGGCATCTCGGGAGCGACCCAGCATATGGCCGGGCTCAAGGGCGCCAAGCGAATCCTTGCCATCAACTCGGACGCGCAGGCGCCGATCATGCTGAACGCCGACTACACGGTCGTCGGTGACCTGAAAGAGGTCTTGCCCGCCATCTCGGCCGAGATCAGAAAGCTCAAGCCATGAGCTTCCTGCCGGCGGCCGGCCTCGCCCTGGCGCTCATGGTGGCCGGCGCGCTGTTCGCCCGGCGCGCTGTGAGTCTTTACCGGCTCGTGCGTATGGGCCGGCCCGCAGCGCGGTTCGCCGACGTGCCCCAACGCCTGCGCGCAGAAGCTGTGGTCGTGGTCGGCCAGAGCAAGCTGCTGCAGAGGATCGTGCCCGGCCTGGTGCACGCCGCGATCTTCTGGGGCTTTTTGGTGCTGTTCCCGACCATCGTGATCGCGATGATCGGCGCCGTCGATCCTCACTCCACGCTGCCGTGGCTCGGAGCCCAGGGCTGGTACGCGCTGCTGGTCGACGTTTTCGCGCTGCTCGTGCTTGTGGGAGTCATCGCGGCGTTCGTCATCCGCAAGGTGCAGAGGCCGGCACGGTTCAAAGGCAGCCACCGTGGCGAGGCGGACCTCATCCTGGTCCTGATCGCCGGCATCGTCGTGAGCCTGTTCACCTGGCACGCATCGCAGATCGCGTTGCGACTCAACGACTACCCGGCGGGCTGGGCTCCGATCTCGGGCGCCATCGCCTCCCTGATGACGGGGCCCGCCATCCCGTACGTGGAGCGCGCCGCTGTCTGGGCGCACGTGTTGATCATCCTTTCGTTTCTGGTCTACCTGCCGTACTCCAAGCACCTGCACATCGCGGTCGCGGCGATCAATGTCTATTTCGGACGCACGCGCGCGAGAGGCCGACTTGAACCGACCGACCTGGACAAGCCCGACGACGAGATTCGATTTGGCTCGGCGCGCGTCACGGACATGACCTGGAAGCAGATGGTCGACACCATGTCATGCACAGAGTGCGGACGCTGCCAGGACGTGTGCCCGGCCTACGCGACCGGCAAGGCGCTGTCGCCGAAGCTGCTGATCATGGCGATGCGCGACCAGCTCATGGCCGAAGGGCCGAAGGCGCTGGCGAACAAGTCGTATACGCCGCCGCCGATGGTGCCCAATGCGGTCACCGACGACGTCGTCTGGGACTGCGTCACCTGCGGCGCATGCGTGCGCGAATGCCCGGTCGGCATCGAGCACATAGACCACGTGATCGACCTGCGCCGAAACCTGGTGATGGTCGAGTCCCGGTTTCCCGAAGAGGCCGGCACGATGCTGCGGGACGTCGATCGCTCGTCCAATCCGTGGGGCAAGCCCCAGGCCGACCGAACGCAGTGGGCGGAAGGCCTTGGCGTGCGGGTGCTCGAGCCCGGCGAGCCGGCGCCGGACGTGTTGTTCTGGGTCGGATGCGCGCCCGCGTTCGACGAGCGCGCGCGCAAGGCCGCGGTGTCGACGGCGAAGCTTCTCCTGGAGGCCGGGGTCGACTTTGCGATCCTGGGTCCGCGCGAAGCGTGCACCGGCGACCCGGCGCGCCGCATGGGCGACGAGTACACCTACCAGCGCCTGGCGGGCGAAAACGTCGGCACGTTGAACGCTGCGGGCGTCAAGAAGATCGTGACCACCTGCCCGCACTGCTTCAACACTATCGGCAACGAATACCCGGATTTCGGCGGGCGATACGAGGTCGTCCATCACACCGACTTCCTGGCTGGGCTGGTACGCGAAGGCAAGCTGACGCCGGCGGCTGACGGCCGGACGATCACCTATCACGACTCGTGCTACCTGGCCCGCCACAACGACGTGCGTGCGCAGCCCCGCGAGCTGGTCGCGGCGGTCGGCAAGGCGGTCGAGATGCCGCGCAACCGCGAGCGAACGTTCTGCTGCGGCGCCGGCGGCGCCAGGATGTGGATGGAGGAGAAGCGCGGCACGCCGATCAACCACGAACGCGTCCGAGAGGCGGCGGCGACGGGCGCGGACACGCTGGCCGTGGCGTGCCCATTCTGCACGGTGATGCTGGACGACGGCGTGCGCGAAACAGGCGCCAAGCTGCAGGTGATCGACCTGGCGACGCTGTTGCACGAAGCGGTCGAGCGCCAGAGGTCGGCGCGCTAGCTCAGGCCGACGATCCGCCCGTTCTCGTCGATGTCGAGGCTCGCCGCGATGGGCGTGGTGGGTAGGCCCGGCATGGTCCGCATTTCACCGCAGATCGGATAGATGAAGCCGGCGCCCACCGAGGCGCGGACCTCGCGCACCGGTAACACCCAGCCGGTTGGAGCGCCCTTCAACTTGGGATCGGACGAGATCGACAGGTGGGTCTTGGCGATGCACACCGGGAGGCGGCCGAACCCGTTCGCCTCGAACGAATCGATCTGCCGGTTGGCGACGGCGTCGTACTCGACGCCTCGCGCGCCGTACACGCGCAGCGCGACGGCTTCGATCTTCTCGCGCAGGGTCGCCGCGTCGGGATAGAGGAGCTTGAAGGTGCTCGGCTCCTCGGCCGCTGCAGCCACCATCTCGGCCAGCTCAGTCGCCCCCTGGCCGCCCTGGGCGAAGTTGTTGCAGACAGCCGACCGCACCCCCAGGTGCTCAGCGAGCTCACGCACGGCCTGGTGCTCGGAGGGATGGTCGCCCGGGAACGCGTTGATCGCGACCACGGGGGTCACGCCGTGGATCTGGATGTTCTCGACCTGCTTGCGCAGGTTGGCGGCGCCCGCGAGAACGTCGTCGGGGTTCTCCTTCAGCAGCTCGGGAGGCAGCGGCCGCCCCGCCACCACGCGGTACTTGCCCGAGTGGACCTTGAGCGCACGCACCGTGGCCACGACCACGGCCGCGTCGGGGGCGAGACCCGATGTGCGGCACTTGATGTTGAAGAACCGCTCCGCGCCCATGTCAGCTCCGAAGCCGGCTTCGGTGACGACGAAGTCGCCGCAGTGGACGCCGATGAGGTCGGCGAGCACGGATGACGCGCCGTTGGCGATGTTGCCGAAAGGCCCGGCGTGCACCAGCACTGGCGTGTTCTCGAGCGTCTGCAGCAGGTTGGGCTTGATCGCGTCGAGCATGATCACGGTCATCGCACCGCCGGCATGGAGGTCGTCGGCGGTGATGGGCTTGCCGTCCCTGGCGAGGCCGATGACCATCCTGCCGAGGCGCCGCCGCATGTCCTGCAGCGAAGTCGAGAGCGCCAGCACGGCCATCACCTCTGAAGCCGCCGTGATGTCGAATCCGGTCTGGCGCGTCACGCCGTCCTCCGGCGCGCCCAGGCCGACGACCACGTTGCGAAGCACCCGGTCGCTGACGTCGAGGACGCGTCGCCACGTGATGCTGTGCAGGTCGATGGGAAAGTCGCGAAGGCTGTGGTGAATGTAGTTGTCGATCATCGCGGCCAGGAGGTTGTGCGCCGCGGTCACTGCGTGAAAGTCCCCGGTCAGGTGCAGGTTGAGGCGCTCCATCGGAACGACCTGGCTGTAGCCGCCTCCCGCTGCGCCGCCCTTGATGCCGAATGTCGGACCCATCGACGGCTGGCGGATCGCGACCACGGCGCGCTTGCCGATGTGCCCCAGGGCGTCGCCCAGCCCGACGGTCGTGGTGGTTTTACCTTCGCCCAGCGGCGTCGGTGTGATGGCGGAAACGACGACGTACTTAGCCTTCGGGCGGTCGGCCAGCTCGTCGAGGGCCTCGAGCTTGATCTTCGCGACCTCGTGGCCGTAGGGCTCCAGCAGGTGCCGCTCGATCCCCATCTTGGCCGCAATCTCGGGCATCGGCAGAAGGCGAGCCTTGCGTGCGATGTCGAGGTCGGAAGGAAAGGTGACGGCCATCGAATCTCCTTTAATTCAGTCGCGCCAGCATCTCCTGGCGCCATCGCTCGGTGGGCTCGATCTCGTTGAAGGTGAAGACGTGAATGCCGGCGACCTTGCGGTCGGCCGCCGCCAGGTCGGGGAAAAGGGCACCCGCGAATCGTCCAGGGTCGTAGCCGCCCGGCTGCAGCCTGCGGAGGAACCAGTTCGAGTGGCCGCGCAGGAACCGCGCGGATTCGATGACACCGATCCGGGCCGATACCCGCAGCAGCTTGGCGGGCTCGGCGACTCCGGCCATCCCGATGTAGATCGGCAGCTCGACTCGACGGCGTCGCACCCGTGACACCCATCTCTTCACGACGCGAGGGTCGAAGCACAGGTTGCTCACGATGTACGTGGCGATCCGGCGCTTGTCCCACATCGCCTGGATTGTCATATCGTCGTCGATGAAGCTGTGGCTCTCCGGATAACCGGTGACGCCGATGTCGTACCGGCCGTGGTCGCCGGCCATCGCGGCCAGCAGCGACACCGAGTCGGGAAAATCCCCCGCGGGCTCGCGGGCGTCTCCGGCGACGACGAACACGTCCCGAGAGCCCATCGCCGTGACGGCGGCCAGGATGTCGCCGAGGTGGGAGGCGTCACGGATCATGCGAGCCGAGAGGTGCGGGATCACCGCATAGCCCTGCCGTGACAGGCGCTCGGCCAGGTTGATGGTGGCTTCGATGCCGCGGCGAGGCGAGGCGGTGACCGTGATCCTGACCTCTTGCGGCACGTGGGCCAGGACCAGGCCTTCCGCGTCCTCGGTCGGCAGCACCTCATACCGGGGCGTGCGAAGGCACGCCTGCAACCCAGCCTGTCCCAAGCTCTGCGTCCTGAACACCCTTTCCAGCGGCCTCACAGTGCGGCCAGCGACGACTGTCGCACTATACGCCACTGTCGCGCCCTGCGCAACAGCGAGATCAAAACGGAGCCGGCAAGAGGAGGATGGCGTTGCGATCCTTCGCCTCGCCGGGCCGCCACGAGTCCAGGCCGTTGAGCGGCACGTTGGCCGCCAGCTCGCGGTGCACCCCGGCCAGGCCCTCCCCGTCGTGGTCGACCATCGTGCACGCGATCCCGAGCCGGCCCTCACCGGCGTGGAAGAGCTCGACCAGCCGTCCCTGGCACGGCCAGTCGACCAGGGCGCTCGTGGTGACCTCCCAGAAACCTCCGCCTGGCTCGCCTCGCGGGGTGATCCGGTTGGCGTGGATGTGGCCGTTGAGCCAGAGCACCACGTTGCGAAAGCGGAGCAGAAGATCGAGCAGCTCGTCGGCCCCGTGGTCGCCACGGGGGTTGGCGAGAGTATCCAGCCCGTGATGAGAGAGGAGGACGACCAGGCGGTCCGCACCTCGGGACTTGACGATCGACCCGTCGCGCGAGCGGAACGACGAGTGCGCCTCTTCGAGGCACCGCTCGAGCCAGCGCAGCTGAGCGCGATCGATCTGGCCGTCCGCGCCGCCCGCGGGACACACGGTGTCGAGCGTGATGAATCGAACGTGGCGGGTGTCGTGCACGTAGTAGGCGGTGCCGGCGGCACGGTTGGCGTCCGTGAACCCGTGGGCGCCGGATCGAATGTGCAGGTCGACGAACTCCGGCCGTGTGATCGGGCGGCGCGCAGGGTTCGGCGCCACCTCCATCGCCGGGCCGGACATGAACACCTCGGGGCTCGTAACGAAGGTCTCCAGCGCCGAGTCGCGGTCGAATTCGCCGCCTAGCGCCAGCGGCTTTCGCGAGCCGGCCATGCGCTTGGCCAAAGTCGGGTTGACCACACCGACCCCCTGGCAAACCTCTTCGTGGTTGCCGTAGCACGCGAGCCACGGCAGCTCGAGGCCCCTCGCCTGGAATGGTTGCATCGCGCGCTCGAGCAGGCCGGGCATCCGCGGGAATCCAAGCGTGGCCTGGAACAGGTCGCCGTCGCCTGGCCCGTCTGGCTTCCAGAAGATCTCTGACGGCCATGCGGTCGCCTGCACGCCCTCGTAGGCGGGCGAGCCTGAATCGGGCTGGACCATCCCGCCATCCATCAGCGCCAGGAAGTTGGTCAGCTCGTTGAGCTGGGTGTTGTCGATGGCGTCACCGGTCATCGCCACCATCTCGGGGGCGGTGCCCGTCACCGGGCCTGCTGCGATGTGGTCCACGGTCCGCAGCAGAGCCTCGATGGCGCGCGCGTTGAGCGCCTCTTGGGGTCTTTGCATCGTGAGCAACTCGCGAAATCGGGGGTCCTCCCATTCGCGGTTGACGAACTCGAACCGGGCCGGTGACTGCACGTCCGTGACATGGAGGTCGGTGATGTGGGCGAGGCAGGCGATGGCGGGGCCAGGCGTCACGAAATCGGCCGAGAGTGCCTTGGGGACCAGCTCTGTGCGCACGAGGTGAGGCTCGCCAGGCAGCTCGACCACCGAGCGGTAAGGCGCGCGCGTACCCGCGCGCACGATCGGTCCAGCGCCCAGACGGCGCTCATTGGTGAGCAAGGAGGTCGCTTACGTCAAGACCCGGTGGAGGTCGAGTCTTCTCTTTGAATCAGCACCGGGTCCGGCCGCAGGGTCAGGTGCACCCTCGTCCCGGCCGGGATGTCGGCGGTCTGCGAGGTCGGCATCTGGGCCAGCACCGTCACGTCGCCGAGGTCGACCGTGACGCGGCTGATGGCGCCCAGAAAGGCCACCGCGATCACGGTTCCGACGAGCGGCCCAGCTCCAAGATTGCCATCGGTGCCGACGCTGACCGCCTCGGGCCGGACGAGCGCAGTGGCGGGTCCATCGGCAACGTCCGGTTGGACAAGCGGCAGCCGGATGCCGCGAACGTCCACGGCGCGATCCCTGACCGTGCCCGCGAGGCGGTTGGTGAGCCCGACAAAGTCCGCGACAAAGGGCGTCGCAGGCCGGGTGTAAACCATGGTCGGAGGGCCGAGCTGCTCCAACCGGCCGGATTGCATCACCCCAACGCGGTCGGCGATGGCGAGCGCCTCCTCCTGGTCGTGAGTCACGAAAAGGGTCGTGATCCCCACCTCGAGCTGGACGCGGCGGATCTCGTCTCGGAGGCGGGACCGCACCTTGGCATCGAGGGCTGAGAGCGGCTCGTCGAGCAAGAGGACCTCCGGACGGATGGCGAGCGCACGAGCGAGGGCGACGCGCTGCTGCTGACCGCCTGACATCTGGGTCGCGTAGCGGTTGGCCATCGACCCGAGGCCGACGAGATCGAGCACCTCGAGCGCGCGGCGCTTCCGCTCCGCGACGCCAACCCCGCGCATCTCAAGGCCGAACGCGACGTTTTCCCACGCCACCATGTGCGGAAACAGCGAGTAAGCCTGGAACACCATCCCAACGTTCCTCTTGTTGGCGGGCAGCCCGGTGACGTCCTCACCTCCGATTACGACGCGTCCTCCGTCAGCCTCTTCGAGGCCGGCGAGAAGGCGAAGCGCTGTGGTCTTTCCACAACCTGACGGCCCGAGCAGCGCGACGAGTTCGCCCGCGCCTAGCGTCAGCGTCAGGCCGTCGAGGGCCGTGACAGGGCCATACCTGCGCTGAAGGTTCTCGAGACGAACCTCCACGCCCTGGCGAGCCGGGGCGCCTGCGTTATCGCTCACATCTTCGAGGCCGAACGCGCGAGACTGAGCAGGAGCTCCTCCTTGTCCCATTGCTGACGACGCCGGCGGCCGACGAACGAAAGCCCGACCAGCAACACGAATGCGAACAGCAACGATGCAACGGCGACGGCGATCGAGACCCCCGCGTTGGCGCGACCGAGCTGGGCGATCTCCACCTGTAGGTTGTTGTACAGGAGGTTCTGCGCGATCGTGTACTCGCCGAGCACGAGCGCGACAGAGAGCAGAGCGGCGTTGAGGATGGCGCTCGAGATATTGGGGACGATCACCCGCCACATCACCGTAAACCAGCTGGCTCCGAGGCTTCGGGCCGCTTCGGTCAGGGTCTTGACGTCGATCGCCCCAAGCCCGGCATCCAATGCGCGGTAGCAGTAAGGGAGGACCAAGACCACGTACGCGAACGAGAGCGTGAGGATGTTGTCGCTGAAGTTGTTACCCATCCACTGATACATCGGAAAGAAGCCGACGACCAGGACGATGGCGGGGATCGTCAGCGGCAGGAGGCAGACGAACTCGACGATTCGCGTGAGCCGCTTCAGCTTCAGCCGCACCCAGACCATGGTGGGCACAAGCAGCACGAGCATCGCGACCGAAGTGATGGCCGCCAACTGCAGCGAGGCGGTGATGGCTGCCACCAGGTCGGGGAAGCCGACGATTTGCTGCCAGTAGGTGAGGGTGCGGGGCGAAGAGACATCGGCCCCACTGCGCGTCGAGAACTCAAGCATGGCCAGGAGCGGGACCAGGAAGAAGATCGCCGCGCCGATCAGTACCGTGTATCGGAAGATCTGCAGCTTCGTCCGGCGCGCGCGCTGAAAGCTTCCTCTTACTGCAGCCATCGGGAGCTTCTCCGCTGCAGGAGCGAATAGAGCGCGGTGGCGAGGACCACGATGACGATCATCTCGATGGCGATGGCGTTGGCCAAGCCTGGTTTGTGCAGGCCGACCTCGCTGCTGAGGGCGCCGCTGATCTGCTGGGCGAGGACAGGGTTGCCCTGGTTGATCAAGGCGTTCGCAGTCGCGTACGCCGAGAACGAGTTGGCGAACAGCAGCAGCGTTCCTGCGAGGAAGGAGGGGAACAGGATCGGGCCCGCGACGCGGCGCCAGTAGTCCCACGTGCTCCCGCCGAGGCTCTCCGCCGCCTCGCGCCATTGCGGCTTGATGCCGTCGACCGCTGGGAGAAACACCAGCACCATCAGGGGAATCTGGAAATAGAGATAGACCACGGCGAGACCCCGGAGGTCGAACAGCCAGATCCCATTGGTATAGAAGTCCAAACCATGTGACTTCGCGAATAAATAGACGAGTCCCGCGGGGCCAATCGTCGCGATGAAGGCAAACGCAAGCGTGACGCCCCCGAACTGGGCGAGCACGCCGCTGGCGGAGACGGCGAGACGGCGCAGAGTCCCGTCAGGGTTGCCGGTAGCCACCGCGTACGCGAGAAGCGCCCCCAGGAATGCGCCCGCCACGGCGGTGACCGCCGACAGGGAAACCGTGTTGATGCTCACCTTGATGATGTCGGCGTCGGCGAGGCTGGAGAAGTTGTTCAACGTCGCCGATCCATCGTCGGCGAGAAAGGCGCCCACCGCGATGATCCCCGTCGGCAGCAAGAGGAACACCCCCGCAT
>JBOHUP010000132.1:0-5312 GCA_050734615.1 Candidatus Dormibacteraceae bacterium
AACGACATCCTCAAGGAGTACGTCGCACGGGGGACCTACATCTTTCCGCCCAAGCCTTCGATGCGCCTCATCACCGACGTCTTCTCGTACTGCGGCGGTCACCTGCCGAACTTCAACACGATCTCGATCTCCGGCTACCACATCCGCGAGGCAGGCTCCACGGCGGCCGAGGAGGTCGCATTCACGCTCAGCGATGCCATAGCCTACGTCGAGGCCGCGAAGGTCGCGGGGCTCGATATCGACGAGTTCGCTCCCCACCTGTCGTTCTTCTTCGCCTCGCACATGGACTTCTTCGAGGAGATCGCCAAGTTCCGCGCCGCCCGACGGGTCTGGGCGCGGATCATGCGGGACCGGTTCCATGCGACCGACCCGCGTTCGCTTGCTTTGCGCTTCCACACCCAGACAGGCGGCGTCACCCTGACCGCGCAGCAGCCGTTGACCAACGTCGTCCGCACCGCGCTGGAAGCCATGAGCGCCGTGCTCGGAGGCACGCAGTCGTTGCACACCAACGGCTACGACGAAGCGCTTGGGCTTCCGTCGGAAAGCGCGGCCGAGCTGGCCTTGAGGACCCAGCAGGTCATTGGTTACGAGACGGCGGTCCCGCTGGTGGCCGACCCGTTGGGTGGGTCCTACTACGTGGAAAGCCTGACGGACCGGGTCGAGGAGGAGGCACTGGCGATCATGGCCGAGGTGGACGAGATGGGCGGCGCGGTGGCCTGCATAGAGGCGGGATGGACCCAGCGCCGCATCGCCGACAGCGCGTACCGGCTGCAGAAAGGGATCGAATCCGGCGACCGCGTAGTCGTCGGGCTCAACCGGTACACCGAGACCCACGCTCGCCCGGTGGCGATTACCAGGATCAGCCCTCGTCACCAGGTGGCGCAGGCACGCGCCCTCAAGAGGTTGCGCGGCAGGCGTTCCCAGGCGGCCGTCGACCGGCACCTCGCCGAGATCGAGCGTGTGGCGCGTGGCACCGGCAACCTCATGCCGACGCTCAAGGCCGCGCTGGCCGGCTACGTGACCATCGGCGAGTGCTGCGCCGTGCTGCGCGGCGTGTTCGGCGAGTATCGACCAGGGGAGGCGGCTTGATCGGCGGACCACCGACTGTGATTCCGATGATGGCTTATGAGAACGGGCCCGCGGCGATGGATTGGCTCGCGCGAGCATTTGGATTTCGTGAGCGCGACCGCAGGCTGACACCGGAAGGCCGGCTCAGCCATGGGGAGATGCAGGCCGGCTCGGGGGTGATCATGATGGCCACTCCATCCCCTCATTACCGGGGGCCGAAGCGCCACCGGGAGACGTGCGAGGACGCGCGCAGGTGGTCGGAGGTGCCATACATCATCGACGGCCTTCTCGTCTACGTCAACGACGTCGACGGGCATTTCGCGCGCGCCAAGCGCGAAGGGGCCACCATCCTGTCGCCGGTCGAGGAGGGGCCTGACGGAAAGGGGTACCGCGCCGAGGATGTCGAGGGTCATCGCTGGATGTTCGTCGAACGAGCTGATGCCTGAAACGCCGTCCCGAAAGCGCAAGGTCGATCCGCTCAACGAGCTGCGCCAGCGAAGGTACGAGGCCGGGCATGGTGACGCGGAGGCGTTCAACCGGCAGCATTCCAAAGGCAGGTTGACCGCACGTGAGCGCATTGCGCGATTGGTCGACCGCAACTCGTTCGAGGAGATCGACATCTTCGCCACGCACCGCGCCCACGGCTTCGGGATGGAGGACAGGCGCATCGCCGGCGACGGCGTGGTCACGGGCATGGCGAAGATCGAAGGCCGCAACGTCGTGCTGTTCAGCCACGACGCATCGGTCTTCGGCGGGTCTCTGGGGGAGGTGTTCGCCGAGAAGGTGATCAAGGTGATGGACCTTGCGGTTCGCAACCGCATCCCGATCATCGGGATCAACGACTCAGGAGGCGCCCGAATCCAGGAAGGCGTTGTCTCCCTCGCCGGTTATACCGAGATCTTCTGGCGGAACGTCGAGGCGAGTGGTCTGGTCCCTCAGCTCAGCCTGGTCCTCGGCCCGTGCACCGGCGGAGCGGTTTACTCCCCCGCGATCACGGACTTCACATTCATGGTTCACGGCCTGGGTTATATGTTCATCACCGGCCCTGAGGTGATCCGCGTGACCACCGGTGAGGAGGTGACCTTCGACTCGCTGGGCGGGGCCGAGGTGCACAACATCAAGTCGGGCGTGGCCCACTTCCTCGCCGAGAGCGCGGACGAATGCTTCGCCCAGGTGCGGCGGCTGTTCAAGTACATCCCGCAGAACTGCGACGAGGCGCCGCCGGCGGTCGAATCCAGCGACGAGCCGGAGCGGGCCGCACCGGGGCTCGCCACCATCATCCCCGACAACCCGAAGGAGCCCTACGACATCAAGGAGGTTGTGTCGATGGTGGTCGACGGCGGGGATTTCTTCGAAGTCCAGCCCTACTTCGCGATGAACATCGTGATCGGCTTCGCGCATCTCGACGGAAAGCCGGTCGGCGTGGTCGCGAACCAGCCCAAGGTGATGGCGGGCGCGCTCGACATCAACGCGTCGGTCAAGGCGGCGCGCTTCGTGCGCTTCTGCGACGCCTTCAACATACCGCTCGTCACCTTCGTCGACGTGCCGGGGTTCCTCCCGGGCACCGCACAGGAGTACGGCGGGATCATCAGGCACGGAGCCAAGCTGCTTTACGCATACAGCGAGGCGACCGTGCCCAAGCTGACCGTGATCACGCGCAAGGCATACGGCGGCGCCTACTGCGTCATGTGCTCCAAGCACGTGCGCGCGGACTTCAACGTCGCCTGGCCGACCGCGGAGATCGCGGTGATGGGCCCTGAGGGCGCGGTCAACATCATCTTCCACCGCGAGCTGGAAGACGCCGTCGAACCCAGGGCGCGCCGGGCCGAGCTCGTCGCCGAGTACACCGAGCGTTTCGCCAACCCCTACATCGCGGCCGAGCGCGGATACATCGACGACGTCATCGAGCCGGGCCGCACCCGCTGGGAGCTGATCCGCGCCCTGCGCATCGCCAGCCGCAAGGAAAGGCGGCGCACGCCGAAGTGGCACGGCAACATCCCGCTCTAGGGATACAGGAAAGGTTGGCCCCATCCCCGGGTGCGCCCGGTTGCTCCTGGCAGGCGGGGAAGTAGGGTCAATACACTTACTCTGACTTGAAGCTTCTCGAATACCAGGCCAAGGAGGTGCTGTCCTCTCTTGGCATCGCGATCCCGCCCGGCCGTGTCGCCCACACCCCGGACGAGGCAGCGGCCGCCTGCGCGGAGCTCGGGCCGGTCGCGGTCAAGGCGCAGGTCCCTGTCGGCGGCCGCGGGAAGGCCGGCGGAATCAAGCTCGCCAAGTCTCCCGACCAGGCGCGCGCCGCCGCAGCTCAGATCATCGGCATGGACATCAGGGGCTTCAAGGTCCCGCTGGTCTACTGCGAGGCGGCACTCGACATTCAGCGCGAGATCTACCTGGGCTTCACCGTCGACCGCGACGCACGCGCCAACATCTTGATGCTGTCGGCCAAAGGCGGCATGGAGATCGAGCAGGTCGCGGAGGAATCGCCGGAGTCGATCGCGCGCCTGTATCCCAACCCGTGGCGCGGACCTCTTGACTTCGAGCTGGCGCAGCTCGTCTACGACGCCGGACTCGGGGAGCTGACCCGCCCCCTGACCGCGCTGATCAAGAAGCTGTATCGCGCCATTCCCGACCTGGACGCGGTCACCGCAGAGATCAACCCGCTGGTGGTCACGAGCAATGGCGACGTGATCGCCGGGGACGCGAAGCTGGAGATCGACGAGAACGCGATGTGGCGGCACAAGGAGCTGGAGACCAAGTACGGCTCCGTCCTCGAGGGAGATCCCTATGAGGTCGAGGCGAAAAAGCGCGGGCTCACATATGTTTCCCTCGGCGGCGACATAGGGATCATCGGCAACGGCGCCGGGCTGTGCATGGGCACCCTCGATCTGGTGCAGCGTGCCGGCGGCCGTCCCGCGAACTTCTGCGATATCGGCGGAGGCGCCAAGGCAGAGGTGGTCGAGAATGCGCTCGCGGTCATCCTGATGAACCCGGACGTCAAGGGTGTCGTGATGAACGTGTTCGGAGGGATCACGCGCGGCGACGAGGTCGCGAAAGGGCTCGTCGCGGCCCGCGACAACCTGAAGATGAAGCTGCCGCTGGTCGTCCGGCTCAGCGGTACTCGCGCTGAGGAGGGCCGCGAGATCCTGAAGAAGAATGGCATCGAGCCCGGCGTAAGCGCTTGGGAAGCGTCGCAAAAGATCGTCGAGCTCACTTCCCCGGTTGGAGGGAAGTCCCGCCCGAAGGCTGGGGATGGGGTCGCTCCCAGATGAGCATTCTGCTGGACGCTGCAACGAGGGTCATCGTCCAGGGCATCACCGGGCGTGAGGGCACGTTTCACGCCGAGCAGATGCAGTCCATGGGGACCAAGGTCGTCGGCGGCACCAGCCCCGGCAAGGGTGGCACCGTGCACCTCGGCGTGCCGGTGTTCAACACCGTCGCGGACGCGGTCAAGGCCACCGGCGCCACGGCATCGGGGATCTTCGTGCCCCCGCCGTTCGCCGCGGACGCGATCATGGAAGCCGCCGGGGCGGGGATCGCACTGATCGTGTGCATCACAGAAGGGATTCCGATCCAGGACATGATCAAGGTCAAGGATTTCCTGTGCGGCCATCCGAAAGCGCGCCTCATCGGCCCCAACTGCCCGGGCCTCATCACCCCGGGCGCTGCGAAGATCGGCATCATCCCGCAGAACATCACGCAGCCCGGCCACGTTGGGCTGGTGTCTCGAAGCGGCACGCTGACCTATGAGGTGGCCACCGCGCTGAGCGCAGCGGGGATGGGCCAGTCGACCATCGTCGGGATCGGAGGCGACCCCGTCTTGGGTCTGACCTTTCGCGATGTCGTCGAGCTGTTCGAGAAGGACGCAGCGACGACGCATCTGGTCGTGATCGGCGAGATCGGCGGCAGCGACGAGGAGCACGCCGCGGAGGTGCTCGGGCGCGGGACGCGGCTCAAGACCGTCGCGTTCATCTCTGGGCGCACCGCTCCCGAGGGCAAGCGAATGGGCCACGCCGGGGCCATCATCTCTGGCAACCGCGGCACCGCGAAGAGCAAAGAGGAGGCCTTCCGCAAGGCGGGCGTCGCCGTCGCGGAAACCACAGACGAGATCGTCGGGCTGCTCCAATGAGACACCCTTTGTCAACCCCAAACATTAGTTCGTATCCAGGGAGGCGGTCACGCGGCCCTGCCGAGGGCTCGGTTGCGGTTGGCAACGTGGATGCCCTCGACGTAGAGAGTGTGGT
>JBOHUP010000133.1:0-2203 GCA_050734615.1 Candidatus Dormibacteraceae bacterium
CACCGTGAGCGAGAGCGGAGGCTGGTCGATGCTCTGATCGAGCTCGCCAGCGGCGGCGCCGAGCGGGCCCAGCTTCAGGTGACCAGCTCGATCGAGACGCTGCTCGGCCTGGCAGGGGCGCCCGCGGCGGATGTGGAGTTCTCGCTGCCCATCTCGTCTGCGACCGTCGAGAGGTTGGCCTGCGATTGCGCGGTCACGCGGGTGCTGCTTGACTCCGAATCGACGGTGATTGACGTCGGGCGCTCGAAAAGGGTGGTGTCAGGGCCGGCGCGCCGGGCGCTCAACGCGAGGGACGGGTCGTGCCGGTGGCCCGGGTGTGACAGGACGCCTTCGTGGAGCGCGGCACATCATGTCGTGCACTGGATCCACGGTGGTACCACGGACCTCGACAACCTGATCCTCCTCTGCCACCGGCACCACCGCATGGTCCACGAGGGTGAGTGGCAGCTCGTGCGGCTGGATGACGGGCGCATGCTGGCGATCCCGCCCACGGTCACGTTCGGGCCACGGCCGCGCGGGCCGGATTAGCCTTACGAGAGACCGGTCGCGTCTCGGGCCGGAGGCCCGGCGCGACGTAAGGAGGGCCCGTGCAGTATCAGTTGCGGATCTACAACATCAAGCCCGGCGAGATGGCCGACTGGGTTCACGAGTGGCGGACGATGATCGTTCCGCTGCGCCGCAAGCTGGGATTCGAGATCGCAGGCGCCTGGTCGGTGGAGGACTCTGACCGCTTTGTCTGGGTGCTGGCCTACGGCGGATCCCAATCCTGGGAGGAAGCTGATCGGGCCTATTACGGCTCCGCCGAACGACGTTCCATCAACCCGGACCCCGCCCGGCACGTGGCCAGCTCGGAGACCTCGCTGATGCGGATTCAGGACTCCTCATAGCCCAGGTTGGGTCGGAGCCAGCGCTCGGCCTCGGCCAGGGGCATGCCCTTGCGGCGAGCGTAGTCCTCGACTTGGTCCTTCCCGATCTTGCCGACCATGAAGTATTTCGACTGCGGATGGGCGAAGTACAGTCCGGCGACGGCGGCGGTGGGGGTCATCGCGCCTGACTCGGTGAGGTCCATCCCGATCGAGCGTGCGTCGAGAAGGTCGAAAAGCTTGTGCTTTTCCGAATGGTCGGGGCAGGCCGGATAGCCGAACGCGGGCCGGATGCCGCGGTACTTCTCGCCAATCAGCTCATCGCTCGACAGCTTGGGGCCGCTCTCATACCACTCGCGCCGCACGATCTCATGCAGGTACTCGGCGAAAGCCTCGGCCAGGCGATCGGCCAGGGCCTTGGCCATGATCGAGCGGTAGTCGTCGTGCTCGGTCTGGAACTGAGCCACGAGCTCGTCGACACCGATTCCGGCTGTGACGGCGAATGCGCCGATGTGGTCGCCTCGATGAGCCACGAAATCGGCCAGCGACAGATATGGCTTGTCGTCCCCGTGGTCGACCTGCTGTCGCAGCATCGGGAACCGAACGCCAGCCTCGAGGACGATGTCGTCGCCGTCCGTTTGAGCGGGCCAGTACCCGTAGACCCCGCGTGCCTGGAGCCATCCCTTGGACTGGATCTCGTCGAGCATCTCCTCGGCGTGGCTGAACAGCTCGCGGGCGGCGGCGCCGTGTGAGGGGCTCTGGAGGATTGCGGGGAACTTCCCCTTCAGCTCCCACGCGTGGAAGAAAAACGTCCAGTCGATGTACTCGCGGAGCTCGGAGATCTTCGGCTCGATCACCCGCATCCCGGTGAATGGGGGCGTGGGCAGGTCGTCGAAGTTCAGCCTGAGCCGCTTGGCGCGCGCCTCGTCAAGGGCGAGCAGCGTGCGCTTCGTGGCGGTGTGCTGAGTGCGCAGCTTGTCTTGCAGGGCGCGGTTGTCCTTGTCGAAGACAGGGCGCCGGTTGTCGTCCAGCAGGTCCGACACGACGCCGATCACGCGAGATGCGTCAAGCACGTGGACGGTGGATCCGCTGTACGCGGGAGCGATGCGGACCGCCGTGTGCTGCTTCGAGGTCGTGGCCCCGCCGATGAGCAGCGGGATCTTGAAATCGCGGCGAGTCATCTCTTTGGCGACCACGACCATCTCGTCCAGCGAAGGCGTGATGAGTCCGGACAGGCCGACCACGTCGGCGTCCAGCTCGATGGCCGTATCGAGGATCTTCTCCACCGGCACCATCACGCCGAGGTCGTGGACTTCGTAGTTGTTGCAGGCGAGCACGAC
>JBOHUP010000134.1:0-1614 GCA_050734615.1 Candidatus Dormibacteraceae bacterium
CGCAGGCAGCATGATGTCCACTGGGATGGTCACGATGGAAGAGCTGGCGCGCATCGTCGAGCAGGGCGCCCCCGTCCTGCATGTCGTCAAGCCGTTCAAGGACGACGCGATGGTGCTGCGACACCTGGAGCGGGCGGCTGAGCTCGGCTGCGTCGCGGTGGGCATGGACATCGATGTCTTCTTTCTCGAGAAGGCGTGGGACGAAGTCCCTGGTCCCGACGTGCTCGGTCACAAGACCGTGGAGGACATGCGACGCTATCGCGTCGCCACCAAGTTGCCTTTTGTGATCAAGGGTGTGCTCAGCAGCCATGACGCGCGGCTGGCACGGGAGCTCGGCTTCGATGGCCTGATCGTCAGCTCACACGGTGGCGAGACAATCGACTACGCGATGCCCGTGCTCCAGGCCCTGCCGGCAGTCCGGCGCGAATGCCCCGACATGCCGATCCTCGTCGACAGCGGCTTCCGGCGCGGGACCGACGTTCTGAAGGCGCTGGCCCTTGGAGCCAATGGCGTCGGCATCGCGACCCTCCTAGTGGTCGCGTGCGCCGGCGGCGGCCGTGACGGCGTGAGGGCGATGATGGAGGCGCTCTACGAGGAGCTGGAGCGGACCATGTCGATCACCGGTTGCCGATCTGTTGACGCCATCGACCCATCTGTGCTGCACCGGGTTGACCCCGCGCGGTGAGCAGGTTCGACGGCAGTGTCGCGGTGGTCACCGGCGCCGGCCGCGGTATGGGCCGGGCCACCGCGCTTCGCCTCGGGCGCGAAGGAGCAAGAGTGGTCGTCGCCGAGCTCGATGAGGACCACGGGCGTGAGGTCGCCGACGAGATCGAGGCCGGGGGTGGGAGCGCCGTGGCAGTCAAAGCCGACGTCTCGCGGACGGACGAGGTGACCCGACTTTTCGCAGATGCGATGAAGGCTTACGGAACCGTAGACATACTGGTCAACAACGCGGGCATCGGCGTCGCGAAACCGATCCTCGACTACACCGAGGCGGACTGGGACCGGCAGATGGGCGTCAACGTCAAAGGGGTGTTCTTCTGCTCCCAGGCTGCGGCGCGGCTCATGATTCCGCGGCGGCGGGGCAAGATCGTCAACTTCGCGTCGACGTCAGCGTTCGTCTCCTCATCCCAACCAGAGATCGCCTACGACACCAGCAAAGGTGCGGTCCGCCAGATGACAGTCTCGATGGCCGCCGAGCTCGCGCCGCACGGGATCAACGTCAACGCGGTCGCACCTGGCACGACCGCCACGGAGATGACCCGCACGACCCTGGCCACCGACGAAGGCATGGCGTGGCAGCTGGCCAGGATCCCGCTGGGCCGCGTCGGCCAGCCTGACGATATCGCTTCGGTGGTGCTGTTCCTGTGCTCGCCAGAAGCTTCCTACATCACCGGCCACACGCTGGTCGCCGACGGCGGCTGGCTGCTGCTCTGACATGAGCGCCGACACCAGCATCGGCGCCGGCGCGCTGCTGGAACTGAACGACGTTCGTAAATCGTTTGGTCACCTCGAGGTCATCAAGGGCATCACCATCACGGTGCGCAAGGGCGAGCATGTGGTCATCTTCGGCCCCAGCGGTGTCGGCAAGAGCACGGTGCTGCGGATGATGAA
>JBOHUP010000135.1:0-4593 GCA_050734615.1 Candidatus Dormibacteraceae bacterium
GATCGGCGCCAACTGGAGCCTGATCTTCATCTTCGCGCTGGTCACCTGGACCCTGGCGACCAGCGTCCTGTCGCAGGATGTCCCAGGGCAGGGCCTGACCGCGTACTGGCTGACCGCCCTGGTTGGCGCGGTGGTCTTCTATGCCTGCCTGCTGGCGCACGAGATGGCCCACGCCCTGGTCGCGAGGCGGAGCGGGGTCAAGGTCGCTGGGATCACGCTTTGGCTTTTCGGCGGCGTGGCGAGACTGGAGGGCGAGCCTGAAAGCGCCGGGTCCGAGGCGCTGATCGCAATCGTCGGACCGCTGACGAGCTTCGCCATCGCGCTGGTCGCGTTCGGCCTGGCTTACGTCACCCCGGGCGCCGGCCTGGTCCCCGACCTTCTGAGCTGGCTTGCCTTCGTCAACGTCGCCCTCGGCCTGTTCAACCTCGTGCCGGCGTTCCCGCTCGACGGCGGCCGGTTGCTGAGCTCTTGGTTCTGGTGGCGGTCCGGAAGCCGCCGGCGCGGCGTTCACAACGCGGTCCGGATCGGCCGCGTGTTCGCTTTTCTGATGATCGCCGGCGGCGTCCTGGAGCTGTTCACCGGCGCCGTCGCCAGCGGCATCTGGATCGCGTTCATCGGTTGGTTTCTACTGTCGGCGGGCGGATCGGAGGAGGCCGGCGCCACCATCAAGGCGCTCCTGAGGTCGGTGCCCGTCTCGGCGGCGATGTCCTCGCCGGTGGTCGTCGTGCCCGACTGGCTGACCATCGCACATTTCCTGGAGTCGATCGCCCCCCAGCACAGCTTCACCACCTACCCCGTGCACGAACCGTCCGGCAGGCTCAGCGGGGTTGTCCGCCTGTCCGAGCTGGTGCGCGTCTCGCATGCCGACAGGGACAGCAAGCGATTGTCGGATGGCGCGCGCCCGATCTCCGAGGTGCCCGTGGCGCGCCCATCTGACGACCTGGGCGCCTTGGTCGAGCGGCTGGGGCCGGCGATCGAGCAGCGGATCCTGGTCTTCGACCAGGACAGGCTCGTCGGGATCATCGCGCCGGTCGACCTCGCCCGGGTCATGACATTCCGCCAGGCCCACGGGACCCGCCCCGAACCGCGCCTGGGGACTCCGGACGCGAAGGACCCTACTGCAAATGTACGGTGAAAAGGCGACACCAGTCCGCCTACCGTGGCCATGTGGGACTGAAGGTTCGGGTCCTGGCGCTTCCGTCCCCGATCAAGGGCACTCCCGTCTCCGCCATGGTCTACAGGGCAGAGGCTTACGAGGAGCACGACGCGTTTCGCGATCAAAAATGGGTCTGCCCGCACCGGCACGGCTCAGCTCAAGAGGCTCACGGCTGCGGGATGGATTGGCTGGCCAGGCAGACTGACGCCACCGAGAAGGCCCAAACCTAGATCCCCCATCGGAATCCGCTCGATCGGGTTCCTGAAAGGTTTCGATAGTTTTAGCGATAATTCGACAGGGTGAGCTCAAGCACCGGCGCTGCGCCTTCCGTTTCGCCCTGGCTCAGCCTGGGCGAGGCCAGCCGTTGGCTCGGCATCACGCCGGCGACCCTGAGGCGGTGGACCGACCAGGGAGACGTGCCCGCGTTCGTCACCCCGGGTGGCCACCGGCGCTTCGCCCGCACCGCGATCGAAGCGCTCGTGCCGCAGCATGCGGCGCGGCCGGCTTCCCTCGCCGGACTCGGGGCCAGCGCGAGCAGGGTGGCCCGGACGTACCAGCGCTCTCAGCCTGCAGGCCGGATGTCAGACGCCGAGCGCGCCGAGTTCAGGGACCGCGGCCATCGCCTGTTGATGCTCCTGCTCGATTACCTCAACGACGACAGAAGGCCGAGGCCGGCGGCCAGGCTGAGCGAGGCGGTCCGCTCGGCAACCGAGTACGGCGGCAGGGCGGCCGCGCTCGGGGCATCCCAGTCCGAAGCCGTCGAGGCTTTCGTGCGGTTCCGAGGAGCTTTCACCGGCGAGCTGGCCAAGCTCGCCCGGCGGCGGCAGCTCGGCACGCAGGAAGCCACCGCCCTGCTGGTCGAAGCCGACAGAGCCGTCGACCGCCTGCTGGTCGCGCTGATGAGCGGCCACGCCAGGGGATCCGCGTGAAGATCCGCATCGGCACCCGAGGCTCCAGGTTGGCGCTCATCCAGACCGAGCTCGTCGCCAGGCTGCTCCGAGAGGCGGGCCACGAAGCGATGCTCGTACCCGTGGTCACCGAAGGCGACGTCAGGCCTGTCGGCATGTCGCCAGGTGAAGGAGTTTTCGTGGCGGCCATCGCACGCGCTCTGCTGGCGGGCGAGGTCGATGTCGCCGTCCACAGCGCCAAGGACGTCCCGCTCGTCGAAGAGCTGGACCTGGTCATCGCCTGCTATCCCGACCGCGCCGACCCGCGTGACGCGCTGATCACTCGCGGCGGGCGTCAATCGATCGACTCAGTCGGCCCCGGCGCCACGGTCGGCACCGACAGCCCGAGGCGCACCGGATTCGTTCGCGCGGTCAGGCCGGACCTGCTCGTCGTCCCGCTCCATGGCAACGTCGACACTCGGCTCAAGCGGCTCGACGACGGCGCGGTCGACGCTCTGGTCATCGCCGCGGCGGGTGTCGATCGCCTCGGTCGTGGGGCTCGCATCGACCAGCGAATCGAGCCCGAGGTCGTCGCTCCGGCGCCCGGCCAGGGAGCGCTCGCGGTGCAGGCGAGGCGGTCGGATGGCGCGTTGCTGGACATCCTCCGCGGCATCGACCTGCCGGACGTTCGATTCGCGGTCGAGACCGAGCGGCAGGTGCTCCGGGCGACCGGCGGCACGTGCCGAGCGCAGGTCGGTGCGCTGGCGACCGTGACCTCGGATGGGTTTTCGCTCCTGGTCGGCGGGGTGAACAGCGACGGCTCGGGAAAGCAGGTGCGGCAGGTCGACGGCCGGCGCGAGGAAGCGCGCGCTATGGCGGCCCGCGAGGGACGCCGGCTCCTCGCGGAGGTGGCCCTGAGGTGATTGGCATCCTCGTCACACGACCGGCCGGCTCAACAGACCGTCTGGTGGCTGCGCTCGAGGCCCTGGGCTACCGCGTGCACGCGGTCCCGACGGTCAAAACGGACGCTGTTTTTTTCGATGCGGAAAGGCTGAGCGCCTGTGATTGGGTGGTGGTGACCAGCGCGCAGGGCGTCCACGCGCTGCAGAGCATGCCGGCCGGCCCCCGCTTCGCGGCGGTTGGGGTCAAGACCGCGAACGCGCTTCGAGCGCGGGGCGTCGAGCCGGCGCACGTGCCGGCTGTCGCGAGCGCAGCATCGCTCGCTGACACGTTGCCCGACGTGCGTGGGAAGCGCGTGGCGCTGGTCCGGGCGTCGGCTGCGGGCGCCGACCTCCCCGTGCGCCTCCGTGACCTCGGCGCGCTGGTCGACGAGATCACCGCCTACCGGACGGTGGAAGGACCGCAGGCATCCGCCCCCGGTGTGCGCGCCGCGCTCGACGACCCTGAACTCGCGGCGGTCGTATTCGCTTCGGGTTCCGCGATCCGTGGCTTCATCGCCCTGGGGGGCACCACCAACGTCCCGGCTGTCACGATCGGGCCGCGCACGAGCGCGACCGCTCGCGAGCTGGGCTTTCGCGTGATCGGGGAGGCGAGTGAGCAGAGCGCAGAAGCGCTCGCGGCCGCGGTCGCCGGCGCGCTACCGATGGAGGAGATGAAAAATGCATGAGCTCGTCAAGACACCGAGCGTGACCACGCCTGGGCCCGAGCGACCGCGCCGGCTGCGCACGCGCCCGGAGCTCCGCGCCATGATGCGCGAGACACTGATCGACCCCTCGCACCTGGTCGCTCCGCTGTTCGTCGTCTCCGGCCGCAACCGCCGCCAGGAGATCGCGTCGCTCAAAGGCCATTCAAGGCTCAGCGCCGACCTCGCGCTTGGGGAGGCCAGCCGGCTGGCGGGCCTTGGTGTCGGAGGGGTCCTCCTTTTCGGCATCCCCGAGACCAAGGACGCTCAGGGTCACGCGGCGGCGGACGATGACGGGCCGGTCCCACAGGCGCTGCGCATGATGAGGGCGGCCAAGTTGCCCCTGGTCCTGGCCGCCGACGTCTGCCTGTGCGAGTACACGACCCACGGGCACTGCGGTGTCCTCGACGGCGAGCGCATCGACAACGACGCCACCCTGCCGCTGCTCGCGGAAGCTGCGATCGCATACGCCGCGGCCGGCGCGGACATCGTGGCCCCGAGCGCGATGATGGACGGTCAGGTGGGCGCGCTGCGGTCCGCGATGGACGGGGCCGGATTCGTCGACACGGCGATCATGGCCTATGCCTCGAAGCACGCATCGGTATTTTACGGGCCGTTTCGCGAGGCGGCGGGCTCGACCCCAAGCTTTGGAGACCGGAAGGCGTACCAGATGGATCCGGCCAACGCACGGGAGGCGATGCGCGAGCTGGAGCTCGATGCGGACGAAGGCGCCGACATCCTGATGGTCAAGCCTGCGATCACCTCGCTCGACCTCCTCGCGCGCGCGCGCGATCGATTCGACCTTCCGCTTGGCGCGTACCAGGTGAGCGGGGAGGCGGCCATGATCGAGGCGGCGGCCGAGCGAGGATGGATCGACCGCCGCGGCGCGATCCTGGAGTCGCTGACGG
>JBOHUP010000136.1:0-6123 GCA_050734615.1 Candidatus Dormibacteraceae bacterium
TGGGAGTTCAGGACCGGCAACACGTTCGGGGCCACCGCATTTTCGACGTATGGCGCCTTCTGGATGGGCGTCGCCGCGACGGTGTTCCTCGTCCTGTGGGGCAAACTCGCGCCGGCCGACGTCACCGTCACCCTGGCTTGGATCCTGGTCGCCTTCGGCATCTTCAACACCTACATGCTGCTGATCAGCGCCCGCACGCAGAACACCGCGGTCTTCCTGGTCTTCCTCACCCTCGAGATCACGGAAATCTTGATGGCCTGGGGCAACTTCAACGGCGACGCGGCCGGCAGCGGCATCCTGGCGATTGGAGGCTGGCTCGGGATTCTGACCGCCCTGGTGGCCTGGTACGCCTCGGCTGCGTTCGTCGCCAACGCCGGCCGCGCGGTGCCGATGCTCCCGGTGGGAACCCCGGTGTGGAAGTAGCCGCGTGACACCAACCGAGGGACGCCAATGAGCGATTCCGAACACTCCGGCCACGCGATCGAGACCATGCAGGTCGAGGAGCGGCGGTACAAGCCGTCTCCGGAGTTCAGCAAGCAGGCCAACGCGCAGCCGGGAATCTACGGCAAGGGCTTCGACCAGTTCTGGACCGACGAAGGCAACCAGCGGGTCACCTGGTTCGAGCCCTGGAAGCAACTTTACGAGTGGAAACCGCCGTACGCGAAGTGGTACATCGGCGGCAAGCTGAACGTCTGCTACAACTGCGTCGACCGCCACGTGGAGGGCGGCCACAAGGACAAGGTCGCCTACTACTGGGAGGGCGAACCGGAGGACGATCGTCGCAAGATCACCTTCGGCGACCTGCAGAAAGAAGTTGTCCAGTTCGCCAACGGTCTGAAGAAGCTCGGCGTCAAGAAGGGGACGCCTGTCGGGATCTACATGGGCATGGTCCCCGAGCTTCCGGTGGCTATGCTCGCTTGCACCCGTATCGGCGCACCCTTCACGGTCGTCTTCGGCGGGTTCAGCGGCGAGTCGCTGTCGGGACGCATGAACGACATGCATTGCGAATTGCTGATCACACAGGACGAGGGGTGGCGCCGCGGCAACCGCGTGCCCCTCAAGGCCAACGCCGACGCCGCGCTGGAATCTTCGCCAACGGTCAAGACATGCCTGGTGGTCAAGCGCACAGGCGGCGAGATCGATATGCGGAAGGGCCGCGACATCTGGGCCCACGAAGTCATGAAGGGCTTGAGTGACGACCCGAAGTCATGCCCTTGCGAGCCGATGGACTCAGAGGATCTCCTTTACCTCCTGTACACCAGCGGCACCACGGCGACACCCAAAGGCATCATGCACACGACCGCGGGTTACCTGGTCGGCGTGGCGACCACTCACCACTACATCTTCGATATCAAGCCCAACTCGGTCTTCTGGTGCGCCGCGGACATCGGCTGGGTCACCGGACACAGCTATATCGTGTTCGGCCCCCTGGCCAACGGCACCACCGGGATCATTTACGAAGGCACCCCCGATTTCCCCGACAAAGACCGCTGGTGGAAGATCGTCGAGCGCTACAAGCCCGACATCCTCTACACGGCACCGACCACCATTCGAACCCATATGAAATGGGGCCCGGAGTACGCGGCCAAGCACGACCTGAGCTCGCTGCGCCTACTCGGCACCGTGGGCGAGCCGATCAACCCGGAAGCTTGGGTCTGGTACCGCGAGCACATCGGCGGCAACCGGACCCCGGTCGTCGACACCTGGTGGCAGACCGAGACCGGGATGATCCTCATCACGCCGCTGCCCGGCATCACCACGCTGAAGCCTGGATCGGCGACCAAGGCGTTTCCAACCATCGACGCCGCCGTCTTCGACAACCAGGGCAAGGAGGTTCCGCCGGGAGGCGGTGGCTATCTGGTGATCCGCAAACCATGGCCCGCCATGCTGCGCGGGATCTACGGTGACCCCGACCGCTACCAGAAGACCTACTGGGACCGCTGGAAGGACACGTATTTCGTGGGCGACGGCGCCCGAGTGGACGACGACGGCGACTTCTGGCTGCTTGGCCGCATCGACGACGTGATGAACGTGTCAGGTCACCGCATCTCGACGATCGAGATCGAAAGCGCGCTGGTCAGCCACCAGGCGGTGGCCGAAGCGGCGGTCGCCGGGCGCAACGATGCCCAGACGGGCCAAGCCATCGTGGCCTTCGTCACGCTCAAG
The DNA here is from genome assembly GCA_050734615.1 of Candidatus Dormibacteraceae bacterium. Classification (GTDB taxonomy): domain Bacteria; phylum Chloroflexota; class Dormibacteria; order Dormibacterales; family Dormibacteraceae; genus DASXBJ01. The sequence continues at coordinate 2,167 of JBOHUP010000136.1, forward strand.
GGCGGCAAGGACGGCTCGCCGCAGATGCTGCGGGAGCTGCGGGACCACGTCGGCAAGGTGATCGGCAAGTTCGCCGCGCCGGCCAACATCGTCTTCACCCCCGAGCTGCCCAAGACCCGTTCGGGCAAGATCATGCGCCGACTTTTGCGCGACGTTTCGGAGAACCGTCCACTGGGTGACACCACGACGCTGGCCGACCCGGCGGTGGTCGCCGAGATTGCACGACGTGGCAAGGAGGAAGCCGGCAAAGACGACGCCTGAGGGCTCCCGACGGTCCACCAGGGCAGCGCCCGGGGACCTCACCGATGCTTGTAGTTCTCGGTGGGTGCAGTCGACTGTGGCTTAGGGGGATTTCCTCAGTGGTGCTTGCGCCACTGCGCAAAGGCGTTCAGGTTCTTGGCGATCCCGGCCGGCAGGGTGGCATGCCGGCCGATCCCGGCCGGATACAGAGGCGTGCCACTCGTGCTCGGTGGCCCGGCGGTGGCCGGGGAGCCGGCGGCTGGAGTTGACGCGGGCGCGGTGGCGGTGGGAGGCGTTTGCAGCGAGGACTGAGGGACCGGTTTGATCGCCAGACCCGCACCGACGGTCGCCGGTATGGTGCTGGCCACCGAAGGTCCAGCCGAAGATGGTCCCAGCACGTGAAGGGTCGTCGAAGGCCCCAGCACGCCCGCGGCCAGCAGGGTTGCCGTGGCGCCCGCTGTGGCGACAGCGGAGACCGAGCGCAAACCGAGGTGGGAAAGGCGCCACGAGATCCTGGCGAAGAGTGGCACCCCTGCCACCAGTGCGCCGATGGCCACGACAGGCCACAGCCGACCCACCGAGACCGCGAGAAACGCCCGCACCACCACCGGGTCGAAGTGCGTCCCCGACCTCCGAACGAGCTCCTCGCGTGCAGCTCGCACAGTCAGGGGCATCCTGTAAGGCCGGCCGGAGGTCATCGTCTCGAAACTGTCGGTCACCGCCACGATGCGGCCGCCGAGCGATATCTCGCCGCCGCGCAGGCCGTCGGGGTAGCCGGTGCCGTCAAAGCGCTCATGGTGATCGCGGACGGTGTCCGCCCACGATCCGAGCCATTGATGGAGCGGAGCGATCAGGCGATAGCCCTCGATCGGATGGTTACGCAGGGTGTCGAGCTCGTCATCGTCGGGGAACTCGGCCTTGTTCAAGACCTCAGGTGCGACAGCAAGCTTGCCGATGTCGTGGAGGAGCGCCGCCCAGCGCAATCGGTCGGCGTCGCCCTGGCGAAGGTGCAGCTCTTTGGCCACCAGGTCCGTGAACATCCGAACTCGTTCGGAGTGACCACCGGTTCGGCTGTCGTGGATGGTCAAGGCCACGGCGAACTCGAGGATCAGCTGGGCGCGGATCGCGGTCTCGGGGTCGTCCTTCTGGCGCAACCGGCGCAGCTCGCTTTCGAGCTGCCTCGGGTTGGCGTCACGCCGGAGCATGGCCAGCCGCGAGGGCGGCGAGTAGGGGAAGGCCAGCGTGAGATCCAGGAGCGTTGCCAGGGGCACGATCCTCTGCAGCAGGTTGGCGCAGAGCGTCCACGTCGCGAGCGTGGCCACCATGAGCAATGCCCACCACGCGATCGTGCCTGCCAGGCCAGTCGGAACCGGCCAGGTTCGGCTGAAGGCGATCGCGACAGCGAGCGCCGCAACCGCAGGCGCCAGAGCGACGATGAGCCTGACCCCCACTCGGAGCCATGGGCGCCGGTGCCACCGCGGGGCGGCGGCCGAGTCGAAATCAGGCGGGTTGACCGGTCGCAGCCCAGGTGCCGCGCCTGGCTGGACTCTTGAGCGATCGGACGGCCGTGAGCGCGCGGTTTCGGGCACGATCTGAGGAGCACTCTGAGCCAACGCTTAAATCACCGCTGCTCAGCATCCTCTGTCACGGGTGCGGTGTCAAACGATCACATTCCGGCAGCCGCTCGGACACCAGGTCGACATCGGGAGCGGCCGCGTCAGCCTCGGCAAAATGATGCAAACGGTTTTGAGGACCATCAGGGCGCCCTGACGCCTGGCGGCTTGGCGCAGAATTCCGGGCAGTGACATTCGACCCAGCCGGCGGGGCGCCGATTCGCAACGAAAAGGCGCGCCCCCCACGGGTTCGCTCGGCCACCGTTCGCAATTTCCCGCGACCAAGACCTATGCGGCGGGCGATCAACGCCCTGGCGGCTCTCGTGGCTTCGGCGGCGGTCCTGTACGTCGCGTTTTTCGGCGCCGGTCCGCTGCCGGCGCTGGGCCCGGCCTTCAACCCTGTCACCGGCGCATGGACCATGGCCGCAGAGGCGAAGGTGAGCAATGAAACTCTTCATCTGGCCGGACTTCAGCAGCCCGTGCAGGTCACCCTGGAATCGGACGGGACCGCGCATGTCGTCGCTCAAACCGACCACGACCTGTTCCTGGCCACGGGTTATGTCCACGCGCGGTTCCGGCTGTTTCAGATGGACCTTCTCCGCCGCCAGGGAGAAGGCCGCCTGTCGCAGGTGATCGGCAAGGCCGCCCTTGACAGCGACCGTTTCGAGCTCCAGCTCGGCCTGCTGCGCACGGCACGGCTGGAGTGGAGCCAGATCACCGCGGACGACCCCTCGCGCATGGCCGCCCTCGCCTATGCCCAGGGCGTCAACGACCGCATCACCGAGGCCGAATCCAAGCACCAGCTCGATGCGATGTTCACGCTGCTCGGCTACCAGCCGGAGCCCTGGACTCCGATCGATTCCCTGATCGTCAAGGGCGACATGACCCAGACGCTCAGCTTCACGGATACGCCGCTGGTCATCGCGCAGCTCGACAGATCGCTCGGCGCCGACCTCACCTCCGAGTGGTTCCCCATCCTGCCGCCCAACCAGCAGTCGCCCTACGATCCGGGCCCTTACTCCGCCCCGACGACGGCACCTATCGAGACCATGCGCCAGGTCAGCGGGGACGAGGCAACGACCGCGGCCGATCTCTACTCGCGGCTGGCCGCCTTGCCGCCCGGCCTGATCGCCACCGGGGGCGCCAGCAACAACTGGGCCGTGGCCGGATTCAAGAGCGCCAGCGGCGGCGCGCTCCTGGCGGGCGACCCTCACCTTCACCTGACGCTGCCGGCGATCTGGTTCCAGCTCACGATGGACTCGCCTGGATACCACGCGAGCGGGGTCAGCATCCCGGGCACGCCGATCATCCTCATCGGCCATAACCAGCACATCGCGTGGAGCCTCACGGACGCCCAGAACCAGCAGACCTTCTTCTATGAAGAGAAGGAGGACAAGGCCCACCCCAACCAGTACTTTTGGAACGGCGCCTGGCAGACCTACAAGACGATCAGCTATGACATCCCCGTCCTCGGCGGAGCCACGGACCACCTCACGGTCAAGCTCAGCGTGCATGGCCCGGTGATCAACGAGCGCGGGCAGACGACATCGGTCTGGTGGGCGGGCAACCTGCCCTCGCAGGACCTCGGCGTGCTGATGAGAATCGGGCAGGCGTCCGACTGGCAGGGATTTCGCAACGCGCTCGCCGGCTGGCACTCGCCGACGCACAACTTCGTCTACTCCGACGACAAGGGCAACATCGGCCTCATCTCCGCCGGGTATTTCCCGCTGGTCGCCTGTCTCGGCCCGCAGCTGGCCACGGCGAACGCCGTCCTTTGCCAGCCCTGGCTGCCCATGCCCGGCACCGGCGCATACGACGTGACGGGCACCGTGCCCTATGACCAGATCCCCCAACTTTACAACCCGCCTAGCGGGATCATCTGGTCCGCCAACCAGCGTCAGGTCACCAGCAGCTACCCCTATTACATCGGGACCGCGTCGAACTTCTTCGACCCCGGCTACCGGGCCAACGAGATCCACCTGGTGCTCAGCGAAGACGCCGCCAACGGCGGAAAGCTCAGCGCCGCCGACATGATGGCGCTGCAGACCGACACGCGCGACTTCCTCGCCTCGGAGATCGTGCCGGTGCTGATCCAGGCCCTCTC
>JBOHUP010000137.1:0-1631 GCA_050734615.1 Candidatus Dormibacteraceae bacterium
CTGCTCACTCTTCCTGACCTCGGTCACCAAAGGGATCGCGGTTTCTGTTGAAGCTGCGATCAAGTCCGCCGCCGCCTGCACGTTCACCGGCGGCAACTACGAGGGCACTCTGGCCAACGGTGGCGTAAGCCTTTCCCCGTACCACACATTCGACAGCAAGATCCCGAGCGCGCTCAAGGGCGAGCTGGACACGATCAAGCAGGGCATCATCGCGAAGACCATCTCGGTCGATCCGAAAGATTGGGCCCAGTACGCAGCCTAGTAGCGCAATAAAGGCGGCCGCGCGGTGAACTCCCCCGCGGCCGCCTCTTCGAGCTCCACGGATGCCAAGCCGATCAGGCTGGAGCTCACGGGCATCACCAAGCGCTTCCCAGGGGTCCTCGCCAACGATCACATCGACCTGACCCTGGAGCCGGGCGAAGTCCATGTCCTGCTGGGAGAAAACGGCGCCGGCAAGACGACGTTGATGAACATCCTCTACGGCCTCTATCACCCCGACCACGGCGAGATACGAATCAACGGCGCAGCGGTCAAGTTCCAGAGCCCCAGCGACGCGATTCGGGCCGGCATCGGGATGGTCCACCAGCACTTCATGTTGATTCCGGTGTTCACGGTGGCCGACAACGTCATGCTCGGCGCCGAGCTCACGGGTCCCCTGGGCGTCCTCGATCGTAGGAGGGCAGGCCGCGAGGTCCGGCGGCTGGGCAAGGAGTTCGGCCTCGTGGTGGATCCCGATGCCCCGGTGGAATCGCTGTCCGTGGGGGCCCAGCAGCGAGTGGAGATCTTGAAGGCCCTATATCGACGGGCCGGCGTTCTGATCCTCGATGAGCCGACGGCGGTTCTCACGCCCCAGGAGACCGACGACCTGCTGGGTGTCATGGAGTCGCTCAAGCACGCCGGTCGCACGATCGTCTTCATCACCCACAAGCTCAGGGACGCGATGCAGGTGGCGGACCGGATCACCGTTCTCCGCGGAGGCCGGGTCGTCGGCTCGACAGTCCCCGCCCAAACCGGCGAAGCCGAGCTGGCGGCGATGATGGTGGGCCACGCGATCCGGCTGGGCGTGGATCGAGCACCGGCCAAACCAGGCAAGGTGGTGTTGACCGTGCAGGGAGTCACCGTGCAGGACTCCCGCGGCCAGGTGGCGGTGAACGACGTTTCTTTCGAGGTCCGCGCCGGCGAGATCGTGACCATCGCCGGGGTTCAGGGCAATGGCCAGACCGAGCTCGTCCGCGCGATCATGGGCCTGGATGCGGTGAGCTCGGGCCATGTCGTCGTCGGCGGACACGACGTAACCACAGCTTCGCCTCGCAGCACCCTCAGTGCCGGTGTAGGACATGTACCGGAAGACAGGAACAGGGACGGGTTGGTGGCCGAGTTCTCGATCGCCGACAACCTTGTGCTCGACACGTACTACCTGCCGCCATTCGCGCAGGGTCCGGTGCTAGAACCGATGGCGATCCGCCGCAATGCCGATGAGCGAATCCGGGAATTCGACGTCCGAACACCATCCCCGCTGACCCCGGCCGGGTCACTGTCTGGTGGCAACCAGCAGCGGGTGGTCGTGGCTCGAGAGTTCTCGCGCCCGATCACGCTCATGATCGCGTCCTCACCCACGAGGGGTCTCGATG
>JBOHUP010000138.1:0-3820 GCA_050734615.1 Candidatus Dormibacteraceae bacterium
AGGCTGGAGTGCAGGATCTGGTTTTGAGCCGCGTAGGGCCCGCCGGCGCGGATTTCGATCTGCTGGTCGGGCCGCACCTCGAAGCCGGCTACCGGACTGCGCTGGCGATCCTGCGCAACCCGGACGAAGCCCACGACGCCGTCCAGGAGGCGGTGTTCAGGGCCTGGCGCAAGCTGCAGCAGCTGAGCGATGGAAAGGCGGCGCGGCCTTGGTTCCTCGCCATAGTGGCCAACCACTGCTTCAGCACTCGTCGCGGTCGCTGGTGGTCCGTGCGTCCCCTTCCTGCGGCTGAGGTGACCGGGCCTGAGGTCAAAACGGAGAAGATCGACGTCGAACGGGCCCTTGCGCGCTTGCCGCGGGAGGACCGCCTTGCCCTGTTCCTGCATTTCTACCTGGACCTGCCGTTGGAGGAAGTCGGCGTCGTGCTCGGGCTGAGCGCCGCCGGGGCCAAGACTCGCGTCTACCGTGCGGCGAAGAAGCTTCGGCCCGGACTGGAGATGGACTGATGGACGACCTGCGCGCAGAGATTCGATCGGCGAGGAGGCCGGCAGCTTTGTGGCCCAGCCGGACGGCCGCGACTTCGCCGTGTTCCTCCAGCAGGTGCCGACTGACTCCATCCAGCACCCGTCGGTCAACCTCGTCATCGTCCATGCCGACGGAACCAGCACGGCCATCCCCGGGCACTTCGTCCACCTTTAACCTTTTCGTCGACAATTAGGCCGTGTCGGTGATCACGATCGGGCGGCAGCTCGGGGCCGGGGGCCGTACCGTCGGCGAGATGCTCGCGCGCACTCTCCAATATGACTTTCTCGAATCGCAGATCATCGACAAGGTCGCGCACCGGCTCGAGCTCCCCAAAGAGGAGGTCGAGGCTGAGGACGAGCAGCCGGGCTCGCTGCTGGCTCGACTCCTGGTCGCGCTCGGCTCGGCCAGCACGGAGCCGTTGATCCCGGCCGACGCCGCGGCCTGGAACCCGCCCAACACGGACCCTGCCTTCGACACCCGAAAGGCCGTGCTGCAGATCACCCAGCACGTGATCCAGGAGGCAGCGCGGGAGGGCAACGTAGTGATCGTCGGTCGTGGCGGCGCCTACCTGCTCGCGGATTTCCCGGGCGCCCTACACGTCTTCTTGCGCGCGTCGGACGTCGTCCGCATCAAGACGACGATGGCTCGGATGAACATCGCGACCGAGGAGGAGGCCAAGCGCCGGATCAAGCTGGCGGACGAGAACTGGACCGCTTACATCAAGCAGGTGTACGGCCACGACCGCAATCATCCGGCCCACTACGACCTCGTGCTCGACGCGGGGCGACTCGGCTACGACGCCACCGTCGATGCGATAGTGGCGGCGCTCAAGAGACGAAAGCCTATAACCTGATCGGCGATGGTCCACTCGCTCGGCTCGCCCACCTCCGGTGTCGACGGCTCAAGTGAGGGCGGGCGCATCAACACGATCGACCTTTCTGGCGCACTCGTCCTTTACAGCGTGCCCCTGGTCCAGTCGCTGCAGCGCAAGCACCCCAAGGCCAAGCTGTCGGCGGCGGCGGTGAAGCTGGACGGGATCTGGTGCCTGGAGGTCAGCTACCTGGGAGACGAGCCCGCGGGCGTGCCGGACCACTGGCACGGCCATCGCGTGATCCTCAAGAAGCTCGAGCCACCTCCCAGTGCCTGAAACCTTTACCGCGCAGAGCAAGATCCGCGACGTCGTGGGCACGCTGGGCGAGCGCGGGAGGGAGCTTCTGCGCAAGCACGGTTACGAGGTGGGCGAGGGTTTCGTCGATGTGCTCTCCCAGTACCAGAGCCTGGAGGGGGCGGCCCGCACCGATCGCCTGCGGGGTCTGGACAGCCTCGTGACAGAGCTCAACTCGGCGGCCTAACCGGATCTCGGAGGACTTCGGCAGACCTACCCTCGGTTGGGGAGGTGATAGGTCCATACAAGGGCACGTAATGTTTACATTTCCTTGAATGGTCCAATTCGCGGTTAACGGGTGTACCATGCCACGAAACCGCCCCATCGTTCGTTATACAGGTCAAGGAATACGTCATTGCAAAAGTCGAAGTTGGGCAAGTGCGTCTGCGGTCGGCGTCTGAAAGACGCAACCGTCTTCATCTATCGCTCCCATACCGATCGCTTCCTGTTCCACCGGTGCGATTGCGGGACCGAGTGGACCGAGCACCTGACCGACATCGACCCTCAGGACCCGGTCTCGTCTGACGAGGTCATCGAGGTGCACAAGCAGCTGTCCAAGTTCGAAGGTTCCATCGCGGAGCTGCTCGAGCGGCCCTCGATCTAGGTCCGACTTCACGCCCCCGGGGGCTCCATCACTCCAACCCCAGAGATGATGGAGCCCTCCCCCCGCGCTGGGGGAAGGGCTCGATGGAGAGGGGGAGGCTGTTGGGCTACGCGGCGGCCGCGTGCACCTTCGCGAGCAGAGTCTCGCCGAGCGCGATGAGGTGGTTTACGTTGCGATCGTTATCCGTCCCCCAATATTTGAGGTTACCACTCCGTAAGAGAACCGCCATATTTATCTCGGATACAACTTTGCGATATATCTGCGCGCGATATGGAGATGAGTCCGACCTCTTCGTAGTGGTGGGGATGCTGGCCTTCGGTCCGCAGTCCGGTTACGACATCAAACAGCTCGCCGAGGGCGTGTAGGCGGGGCGTTCGCGCCCGCGGTCAAGCCGCGCTAGCATTCGGGCTTCACCAATGCGGCTGACGGTGTTTTGCGGGTCCTCGGTCGGCCGTTCCCCGGCATACGCGGAAGCGGCGCGCGCGCTCGGTCGCGAGATGGTCGCTCGTGGCGTGGGTCTCGTCTACGGCGGCGCGGGCGTCGGGCTCATGGGCGTGCTCGCCGACACGGTGCTTGAGGGTGGAGGCGAGGTCATTGGGGTGATTCCGCGTCATCTCTTCGAGCGCGAGCTCGCGCACGCGGGAGTGACCGAGCTGCGCGTCGTGGAGACGATGCACGCGCGCAAAGCGCTGATGGCCGAGCTGGGCGATGGATTCGTAGCGTTGCCCGGCGGCGCGGGCACGCTCGAGGAGCTGTTCGAGGCCTGGACGTGGGCGCAGCTCGGCCTCCATGTCAAGCCGTGCGCCGTCCTCAACGTGATCGGCTATTTCGATTCGCTGCTGGCCCTGGTCGACCATACGGTTGAAGAGGGCTTCATGCGCGCTGAGTACGCGCGGATGCTCATCTCCGATTCCAATCCCACGCGATTGCTGGACAGCATGGAGAGCTACCGGCCGGTCGGCGAGAAATGGAGGGTCGACGCGCTTGCCTGGGTGCGCACCGAGGATCGGCGGCTGCTCGCCGTGCGCACCGCGGGCAAGTCCGCTTTCTACCTTCCGGGCGGCAAGCGCGAGGCGGGGGAGAGTGACCTTGATGCTCTGCTCCGCGAAATCAAAGAGGAGCTGACGGTCAGCCTTTTGCCCGAGACCCTGGTGCGCGTGGGCACGTATCGCGCGCCCGCACACGACTACCCGCCCGGCACCTCGGTCGAGCTCGTTTGCTACTCGGCGGATTTCGAAGGTGAGATCAATGCGGCGGCCGAGATCGAGGAGGTGGCCTGGCTCGGCAGGGAGGACCTCGAGCGGTGTGCGCCCGCGGTCAGGCTGGTCATTCAGGACCTGCAAAAGCTCGGCAAGCTTTAGCGCTCTCGGCGATTTACAATCTCGCTCGGCCGGATCCAGCAGCAGCCGGCGTAGTTGAGTGGGAGGGGAGTCGATATGAGCAAGCTACGCCCACAGCTGGGTGTGATCGAGGCCATGGCGCTCTCGGTGGGCATCATGGCCCCCACCGCCGCGATGGCCCTCAAC
>JBOHUP010000139.1:0-3340 GCA_050734615.1 Candidatus Dormibacteraceae bacterium
GGCTTGTGCGTCACCCGGACCGCGGAGTCGGTGGTGTTGACGCTCTGCCCGCCGGCGCCGGTGGAGCGCATGACGTCCCACTCCAGCTCGGCGGGACTGATTTTCACGTCGACCTCGTCGGCCTCGGGCAGCACCGCCACGGTGACGGTGGAGGTGTGGATGCGGCCCTGCGCCTCGGTCTTGGGCACCCGCTGGACACGGTGCACCCCACCCTCGTATTTGAGCTGCGAGTAGGCGCCGTGACCGTGGACCTCGAACTCGATCTTGTCGAAACCGCCCTTCTCGCTCGGCGTGGCGTCGACGACCTCTGTCTTCCAGCCTTTCTTCTCGGCCCACTTCGTGTACATGCGGAACAGGTCGCCGGCGAACAGCGCCGCCTCCTCCCCGCCCTCCGCGCCCTGGATCTCGACGATTACGTCGCGGTCGTCGTTCGGGTCCTTGGGCAGGAGCAGCACCTTGAGCTTCTCATCGAGCTCCGCGAACTGGGCCGCAGAGCGACGCTCCTCGGCGTGCAGGTACTCCTGCATCTCCGAGTCTTTCTCGTGCTTGAGCAGCTCGCGCGCCGACCCGAGCTCGTGCTGAGCTTTGCGGTAGGCCTCATACGTCTCGTACGTCTCGCGCATTGCGCGCTGCTCGCGAGCAAGCTTGGTCAGCTGCGCGTGGTCCGAGGCGACCTCGGGACGACCCATCTCGACTTCGATCTCGCGATAGCGTCGCGCGATCGACTCCAGACGATCAATCAAGTTCGTCTCGGCCGGGCAACCGCACGACACCGCGCCGGTTGGAGTTTGCGGGGGGTTCCCCACAAGGGGGGCGTGACCCCCTTGTGCCCGCTCAAGCGGCTACCGTTGCCTCTTCGCCTTCCCTGGCGCTGTTGAAGGCTGTGATCGCGACTTCGAGCATGTCGTCGGAAGGTTCGCGCGTAGTGAACTTCTGCGTCCCGAGCACAGGAAGCAAAGCGATCTTGATCACGGGGTTGTAACGGTGCCGGGCCATGAACCGGATGAGCTCGAATCCCGTCCCGGCGATCAGCGGGATCGCAACCACGCGGCTGGCCACGAGCCAGAACCAGTTGGGATGGAACAGGGCCACGAAGCTGAAGATCACAACGCTGACCACGAGGACTACGAGTAGGAACCCGGTGCCACATCGAGGATGCAGCGTGCTCGCACGCCGCACCGAGGGCACGTCAAGCGTCCATCCCGACTCAAACGCGTTGATCGTTTTGTGTTCGGCGCCGTGGTACTGGAACACGCGGCGCACGTCCGGAAGTAGTGCGATCGCCGCCAGGTAGCCGAGCACCAGCACCACCCTGATCAAGCCTTCCACCAAGACGAACAGGAAGCTGCCGCTGCGATGAACCGCGACTCCGGCCAGCAGGAGCGGAAGGCCGATGAAGACCGCCAAAGCGAACACGCCGGCCACGGCCACCGAGCCCGTGATCTCCTTTTTGCCGATCTCCACGTCGTGTCCGCCGGCGTTCTGGTTGGCGGACCAGATGAGCGATTTCATGCCCAGGTGCATCTGCTCAGCGATCAGGGCCAGGCCGCGCACGAACGGCAGCTTCCAGATGGGGTTGACATAGATCGAAGCCTTCAGCTCGCCGCGGTCGACGACGATCTCATGCGTGTTGGGCAGGCGCACCGCCACGGCGTAGTGATGCTTGCCGCGCATCATCACGCCTTCGATGACAGCCTGGCCGCCGTAAAAGAACTGGTCGTTCTTTTTGGCCGTCAACACAGGTTGAGGACCCTCAGCCTCTGTGACCGCTCCGGAAGGGTCCGGTAGCGGCATCTAAACCCTGGTCTTCGCCGCCCGCTTGCGGAACCGCTCGACCTGGCCGCCCGTGTCCACGATTCTCTGCGTGCCCGTGAAGAACGGGTGGCAGACGGAGCAGATCTCGGTCTTGAGCTCCTTGCGAGTGGAACCGGTCGTGAACGTGTTCCCGCACGCGCATGTCACGACTGCGTCTTCGTAATAGGTGGGATGGATCTGTGCTTTCACGTTTTCGTCTCCAGACGGGTTAGTTTACCGGGCAAACGCCGCGAGCAAGGTGTTGGCCTGCAGGCTGGCCACCCCCAGGTACAACACGAGCCCGAGCCACGCGATTCCCATGGTCCACCGGCCGCTCATCGGAACGGACGTGTAGTACGGGTTGCTCGCGTTGCGGAATCGCGCCATCAGGCTGGGGATGCCGAGCAGGGCGAAGATGATCAGCAGCGGGCTGATGAAGAGGTGGAGAAGCAGAGCCCCCACGCCGACCACGGCCAGCGCGCCGACCTGGAACCACGGCGAAACCGGCCCCAGGATCCAGGCGCCGTCCAGCTGCCAGATCGGGATCAGGTTGAACAGGTTGATGTAGAAGCCGATCCAGGCGGCGAGCAGAAAGATCTCGTTGTGGGTCGATCCGAAGATCGCCAGCGCAGCCGTCGCGCCGATGGTGCCGGCGATCGGGCCGGCGATGCCGATCTGCGCCTGCTTCAGGGCGTCCGTCGGGTGCGAGCGCTGGAAGATGGCCGCCCCCATGAACGGGATGAAGATCGGCGCGGTGGCGTGCATGCCCTGGCGCCTGATCTCGACCACGTGGCCCATCTCGTGCACCAGGATCATCGTGACCAGGGCCACCGCGAACCAGGGGCCGTAGAACAGGGCGTAGCCGCCGAAGCTGACCACCAGGGAGAGCAAGGTGGCCGCGGCAGGGATCTTGAAGATGAGCAGGAGGGCGTATTTGCCGTATGCAAAGGCACCCGCCAGCGCGGCGATGATGCCGCCCATCACACCGCGGTTGCCGCGCCTGGACGCCGGCTGCTGGTAGTGGTACGGCGACGACGGCGGGATGTCCGAGGTCACCGGGTAGCTCGGAGGAGGTGGCGGAAAGAGTTCGCCAGACTCGGGCGGTGGCAAGGGATCCGTGTCGCTCATTTCTTTCCCATATTGATACCCCCGACCCGAAACCCCTAATCCCGGTAGCTGAACTGGGCGAATTCGGGTCCGGCGCTGCCGACCACGGACACCGTTGCGGTGCAGATCGCGACCAGGCAGCGGTCGGGCTGCACCGCGACGGTGTTGGAGGTGGTCGGGGTCGAGTCGTAGCCGGCGTTGGAGGCGCCATCGACCTTCACCGGCTCGGTGTCGCCCGGCGCGCGAAGCACCCCCAGGCATACGAACTGGCCCGGAACCAGCTGGACGGTGCCGGCCGGCGCCTCGAGGGCGAAGCTGCGGACCACGAGGTCGAGGCGCCCGTTGTCGCTTTCGGTGACGATCAGGTTCCTGGCCCCGTCGAAATCGAGACCCTGCGTGTTGCGAAGGCCGCTGGCCAGGATGCCACCCGAGGTGAGGT
>JBOHUP010000140.1:0-3236 GCA_050734615.1 Candidatus Dormibacteraceae bacterium
CCCGCGCTACGAGATCCCGCTCAACGAATACGGCACGACCTGGGCGGGTGAGGGCGGGATGGAGTTCTTCTTCGGCAACGCTGCGCAGCAGGGCATCTTTCGACTCATGCATCACGCCTACTCCAAGGCGCGACTCACCGGTGACCCGGTCTTCATCGACATCGCGAGATGGCTTCTCCAGTCGGACAATCTGCACCTGATCCAGTGGTTCGGGCGCTCTGGGGCCGAAGCCGAGGTCAGCGCCTACTTCACCCCCGATGAGTGGTGGGCGCTGGGCGGCCACGGCATCGTGCGGGAGCAGCAGCGTGTCTATCTCAACTTTATTCGCGCGCTCGACGATTACGCTAGTTAGCTCGTGAAGCCGCTCAACGTGGCCTTCGTCTGGCACATGCACCAGCCGTATTACAAGGACGACCTCACGAGCACGTACCTGCTCCCGTGGGTTCGCCTGCGCTGTGTGAAGGACTACCTGAAGATGCCGTCCCTCCTGGACGGCTATCCGAAGGTCCGGGCCACCTTCAACCTGGTGCCCTCGCTGCTGGCGCAGATCGAGGACTACGGCAAAACGGAGTCTGTCGACCTGTTTCTCAACCTCAGCAAGCGGAATGCCGGCGAGCTGTCGGCCGAGGAGCGGGATTTCCTCCTGCGCTGGATGCGCGAATCACCGCGCGCGCTGCGCGTCCAGCAATCTCCGCGTTATCTGGAGCTCGCTTCGCGGGCGGCTGACGCCCAGTTCACGACGGCCGACATCCTCGACCTGCAGGTCTGGTTCAACCTCGCTTGGTGCGACCCGGTGTGGATGGAGACCGACCCCAGGCTTGCCGAGCTCAAGCGCAAGGACCACGACTACACAGAGGACGACAAGCGAATCCTTCTGGACGCGCAGCTCGAGCGGATGCAGCTCGTGATTCCCAAATACCGCGAGCTCGCGGATCGCGGGCAGGCGGAGCTGACCTTCTCGCCTTACTACCACCCGATTCTGCCTCTGATCTGCCACGTCGACTCGGCTCGCAGCGCGACGCCGCACCTGCAGCTGCCCGAACACCATTTCTCCCACCGCGACGACGCCGAGCGCCAGATCGATCTAGGTCACAGCCTGTTCGAGCGCTTGCTTGGACATAAACCCAGGGGCATGTGGCCGTCGGAGATGGCCGTGGGGGAGAGCGTCATCGGTCTCGCGGCCGAGGCCAAGATCGCATGGATGATCAGCGACGAGGAGGTGCTGGCGCGGTCGCTCGAGGGGAGCTTTGCGCGCGACGACCAGCTTTATTCGCCCAAGCGCGTCGATCGCGAGGGCGGCACCGTGTCGCTGGTCTTCAGGGACTCCCAGCTGTCCAACGTCATCGGGTTCGACTATCAGCGGATGGGCTCGGTCGACGCGGCTCGAGACCTCATGGGTCGGCTGCGCCGGATTCGGGACGTGCAGGGCGACCGCGATTTCCTGGCCGTGATCGCGCTCGACGGCGAGAACGCGTGGGAGTTCTACCCGCGCGACGGGCACGATTTCCTCAACGCCGTCTACACCGAGCTCGAAGCGTCGTCGGACATCATCACCACCACCGTCAGCGATTTCCTGAACGAGCATCCCGCGCAGCAGCAGCTTCATCGCCTGCACACCGGGAGCTGGATCGGGGCCAGCCTGGACACCTGGATCGGCGACCCGGAGCACAACGTAGCGTGGGACCTGCTTTCCGAGACGCGGGACTGGCTCGAAGACCAGCTGCGCCAGCGACCCAAGGAATCCGAGCAGGCCGCACTCGCGTGGCGCGAGATCCTGATCACCGAGGGCAGCGACTGGTTCTGGTGGTTCAGCCGGAAGCACGACTCTGGCATGGACCAGATCTGGGACAACCAGTTCCGGCTACACCTGCGCAACGTCTACAAGGTGATGGGCCAGCGCGCGCCCGCGCGACTCTTCCAGCCGATCATCCAGAAGGCCCCCACGCCGGAGCGCAGCCTCGCCACCGTGGAGATCACGCCGCGGACGCGCGACGACAAGGCATGGGCGAAGGCGGGCTACTACCAGGTCGGCTCGGGCTTCGGCGCGCTGCACCGGCCCGCCGGCATCGTCGAACGCGTCTTCTACGGCAACGACGCCGACCGCCTGTACGTGCGCATCGACACGCCGCGCTCGGCCGCGGAGCTGGAGACCCAGCAGATCAACCTGTGGCTTTACTTCAGCGGTCAGGCCGGCGAAGGTGGCCCGGACGGGAGCATCGAGCTGCCGCTTGCTTCGGCGGCGGCCGCGGACTTTGGATTCGAGCCTTCACACGTCATCCGCATCGAGCCTCGCGGCCGCGGCGCGCACGTGACGCTGGCCCGTGTGTCGGACCCGCCGACGCGCGGCACCCCGGACTCCGAATGGGATGCGCCGGACCCGTTCTTCCTCTCGGTGCCCTTCAAGGACCTCGGTCGAGATCCAGGCGAGCCGGTGGAGCTTGCGCTGGTGGTGAGCCGCGATGGCCGCGACATCGAGCAGGTGCCGCCGAACGGTTCGCTGGGCCTTCGCGTACCCGGTGCGGCGCCGATCATCGAGGTCGACAACTCGCGTCCGCTGCGCATTCTCGTCGCCACGGCGGAGCTCGCGCCGTTTGCGAAGTCTGGAGGCATCGCGGATGTGGCCGCGGCGCTGTCGAAGGAATTGCGGCGCCTTGGCCACGATGTGCGCGCGGTGCTGCCGCGCTACAAGCGAATCGATCCTGCCGCGTTCCACCTCGAGCCGCGGGTGCGCGGGTTACAGGTCCCCCTCGGGACGCAGTCGGTCGAGGCGACGGTCTTCGAGGGTCGAGCGGGTGACATGCCCGTCTACTTCATCGATTGCCCGCAGCTCTACGACCGCGACGGCATCTATGGCTTCGGAGACGACGACGCGAGGTTCATCTACTTCTCGCGGGCCGTCCTCGAGATGCTGGGACCACTCGATTTCACGCCCGACGTCCTCCACGTCCATGACTGGGAGCCGGCGCTGATCCCGAACCTGCTCGAGCGCCTCTACGAGGATGGACCGCTGGCCGATGTGGCGACCGCGCTCACCATCCACAACCTCTCGGCTCAGGGGTCGTACGGATTCGGGGCGCTCACGCTGGCGGGCCTGGAGAAGTGGGGCCTCATGCGCGTCGGCATCCCGGGCCTCGATGACGTCGTGAACGTGCTTGGGCGCGGCATCCACTTCGCCGACGTTGTCAACACAGTCAGCGAGCGCTACGCGGCCGAGATCCAGCGTCCCGAGTTTGGGG
>JBOHUP010000141.1:0-4050 GCA_050734615.1 Candidatus Dormibacteraceae bacterium
AGGGCGAGAAAGTACATGTACGGCGATGGGTTGATCGCCCGCAGGCAGCGGTACACGTCGAACGGGGTGGCGGCAAGCGGCTTGCTAAACCGCTGCGAGACGACGATCTGGAACGCGTCCCCACCCAGGATGTGCTCGCGGGCGGCATCGACCATGGCGTGGAACTGACCCACTGTCACGTTCGACTTCCAGCCGGCGCCGTCAGCGCCGTGCCCCGGGAGGGCAGCCTGGTCGGAGGCGAGCCGAGCTTCCATATCGTCGATGCGGGCGACGGCGGCCTCGTAGTCCTCGCGGTCGGGCCGGTGAATCGTCAACAGCTTGAGGCGGCGCGTCACGTGGTCGAAGACGGCCAGGTCCTCCGCGCTCAAGAACGCGCTGTCGGGCATCGGCGGGGCGGCGCCTCGGGCCACCGGCAGGCGCTCGAAATGGCGGGCCGTCTCGTAGCCGAGGTATCCCACGGCGCCGCCGTGGAACCGCGGGATGCCCTTGACGGGCGCCGTGACCTCGGCGGCAACCCGGACGAGGGCGTCGAGCGGGTTTCCGTCACCGAGTGCGAGATGCTTCGGCTGGAACCCGATGAACGAGTATCGGGCGAGCCGCTCGCCACCCTCCACGCTTTCCAGCAGGAAGCCTGGCTCGCCGGCCGGGCACAGCAAGCTGTACGCGCGGACAGGGGTGAGCATGTCGGCCAGCACCTCCCGATACACCGGGATGAGCGCGAAGTCTGTGGCGAGCACCCGAGCTTCGTCCCGGGTGGGTGTGCACTCTCTCATCTTGTAACCCTCTGCTGATCTGAACCGCCCAGCTCACTCCGGCTGGGCCGGATGCCAAACCTTATCAGAAAGAACCCGCCGCTCCGCCTAGCTCTTGGTCGCCTTCATCTCGCGCTTGACCTCGCGAGCGTGCTCCATCGATTCCACCGATTCGACGTCCGCGACTGTGTGCCATGAAGCGGCATGCTTCTCCCAGCCGCGCGGCTTGACGCCGAACTTCTTGGCCAGAACCGCGACCAGGATCTTGACCTTCATGTCGCCGAATCCCGGCAGCTTTTTGATGCGGGCCGCCAGGTCGTCGCCGTCGGCGGCGCCCTTCCAGACCGAGCCGGCGTCTCCGCCGTAGTCCTCGACGATCGCGTGGCAGAGCGCCTGGACACGCTTGGCCATGCTGCCCGGAAACCGATGCAGGGCCGGACGTTCGCGAAAGACCGCCACCAGCTGGTCCGGGTCCATCGCGGCGATCTTGCGCACGTCGAGGTGGCCCAGGCGCCGCTTCAGCTCGTACGGGCCGCCGAACGCCTTTTCCATCTTGACCTGCTGATCCAGGACCATGCCGATCAAAAGGGCCAGCGGATCGGTCTCGAGCAGCTCGTTGGCCGCGGGGTTCTCCGTCCAGACGATGGGCATGGCAACACTTTAGGTCAACGGGCCGTGTACCTCGCGACCTCCAACGGCACGGCGCGGTCGGGGCGGCTAAGGGCGCCGCCTCTGCACGAACTCGAACCCGAAGCGACCTTTGACGCAAAGGTGTCCTGAGGTGACGCTGTGGTCCAGCGGTGAGGTCACCTTGACGATCTCGTTGTCCTGCACGTGCAGCTCGAGCATGCAGCCGACGCCGCAGTAGGGGCACACCGTCTCGGTGACGGCCTGCTTCGACTCATCCCACGTCCCCGCCGCCCTCATGTCGTACTCGCTCTTGAACATCAGCGCGCCGGTAGGGCACACGCCGATGCAGTTGCCGCAGTAAACGCACGCGGATTCCGGCAGCGGCACCGTGAACTCGGTCGCGATGTGGGCATCGAAGCCGCGGCCGGCGACCCCGATGGCGAACGTGTTCTGGGCCTCCACACCACACGCTTCGACGCACTTGTAGCAGAGGATGCAGCGCGCGTAGTCCCGAACGTAAAGCTCGTTGTCGACCTTGACCGGCTGCGCCACGGTCGCGACACCGGCTCCGAACCGGCCCGGCGTTGCGCCGTAGCGCTCCATCCAGCCGTGGACCTCTGGAGAGCAAAGCGACATGTCGACTGACGACGCCAGCAGCTCCAGCACGAGGCGGCGGCTGTGACGCACCCGCTCGGAATCGGTGTGGATCTTCATGCCCTGCTCGACCTTTCTCGAGCAGGCCGGGACGAGCACGCGAGAGCCCTCGACCTCGACCACGCAAACCCGGCAGGCGTTGACAGGAGTCAACGTCTCGAGCTGGCACAAAGTCGGCGTGTCGATCCGCATGCGCCGGCATGCATCCAGGATGGTGGTGCCCTCCAGGGCGTCGAGCTCGTTACCGTCCACGGTGATCTTGACCATCCGCTTCGGCAGGCCGACGAACACCGCCTCAGCCATTGGAAGAGACCACCTTCAGCTGGACCAAGGCGGACGCGATGGCGTTGGCGGCGGTCTGCCCGAGCCCGCAGATCGATGCGTCGCGCATCGCCTGCGCGATGTCGCTGAGCAGCGCGACGTCAGAGCGACCAGAGTCACCATTGCGCCCACTCAGGATCCGCTCGAGGACCTCCTCCTGCCGCACGGTGCCCACCCGGCATGGGACGCACTGCCCGCACGACTCGTCGCGGAAGAACCGCGCGATTCGCCTCAGGACCTGCTTGAGGTTCGCCGAATCGTCGAGCACGATCACCGCGCCGGATCCGAGCGTGGCGCCGATCGCGCGCGTCCCCTCGAAGCTCAGCGGCATGTCGAGCTGCGCCTCGGTCACGAACGAGCCGGCGGCGCCACCGAGCAGGATCGCCTGGAGGGTGTGACCCTGCCGCAGCCCGCCCGCCACCTCGATCAGCGCGCGCAATGGCGTCCCCATCGCAATTTCGTACAGCCCCGGCTCCCGCACATGGCCCGACACGCAGAACAATCGTGTGCCTGTCGACTCGGCCGTCCCGGTCGCGGCAAACGCGGCGCCTCCCTCCATCACGATGTCGAGGACGTTGACCAGGGTCTCGACGTTGTTGACGAGCGTCGGCTTGCCGAACAGCCCCGCCTCCACAGGAAAAGGAGGCTTGTTGCGCGGCTCGCCGCGCTTGCCCTCGATGGAGTTGAAGAGCGCCGTCTCCTCGCCGCAGATGTATGCACCCGCCCCGCGCCGCACCTCGATGTCGAAATTGAAACCTCTGCCTTCGATGTCGGCGCCAAGGAACCCGTGCCCACGCGCCTGCCGGATCGCATTCTCAATTCGCCGGCGCGCCAGCGGGTACTCCGCCCTGACATAGAGGTAGCCCTTCTCGCATCCGGTCGCCCCCGCCGCGATCGTCATCGCCTCGATCACGGCGAATGGATCACTCTCCATCAATGCCCGGTCTTTGAACGTGCCGGGCTCGGACTCATCCGCGTTGCAGACCAGGTAGTGCGGCCGGCCGGCGGCCTTGGCCACGGAGTCCCACTTCCTTCCCGTCGGGAACGCCGCACCGCCGCGACCCAGCAGGCGAGCGTCGTTGAGCTCACGGATCACGCCCTCGGACCCAAGGTGCAGCGCCCGGCGAAGGGCGGCATAGCCGCCGTGACTCCGATAGCTGTCGATGCTGTCGGGATCGACCACGCCGACCCTCCGGAGCAGCTTGCGCCTTCCCTGCACCGGCCCCTGCCGTGGAGCGCTGTCCGGCCATGACCCGTCGCGCAGGACCGCTGACGCCATGTCGAGGTCGATGGGCGCGATCTGCAGTGCCTCATGCTCCGGGCCCGCGCGCTCGACAAGCGCGGCCGGGGCGCGGTCACAAAGGCCGAGGCAAGGGCTCCTGTGCCATGCCTTGCCGGCAGGCCCAAAGCTCGCCTCCAGGGCAGAGCACAGCTCGCCCGCGCCGGCGCATTGGCACGAGATGTCGTCGCACACGTGAAGCGCCAGCGAAGATCGCTCGTGAAGTGCGAACCGTCCGTAGAAGCTGACCACGCCGTACGCCTCCGCCGGCGGGATGGTCAGCCGCCGGCACGCGTACTCGAGCGCGCCTCGGCTCACCCAGCCCGCCCGGTCCTGGATCGCGTGCAGGACGGGCAGCAGCATGTGGCGTTGCGATCGAGTCGATCGACCGCCATAGGCGACGTGGTCGTCGGC
>JBOHUP010000142.1:0-2606 GCA_050734615.1 Candidatus Dormibacteraceae bacterium
TGATCAGCTACGACCGCGCCACCTTCACCGGCACCGACACCTACTACGTGAGCTTCGACAACGAGAAGGTCGGCGAGCTCATCGGGCAGGGATTCCTCGACTGCGTCTCTTCATGGGGCATCAGCAACGCAAAGGTGTTCACCCTCAACGGTGGTGAGAACTCCGACCCCAACGCAGTCTCGTTCGCCATGGGCTACAACAAGATCGTCTGGGGTGACTCGGTGCCTCAGGAGTCCGTCGGCAAGACCAACAGCAAGGGTATGACCCTGGTTGGTGACAAGGTCGCCACCGACTGGAACAACACCACCGGCGCCACGATCTTCCAGCAGGCGTTGACCACGACCCCCGGCATCAACGCGACGATCGAGGCCAACGACGGCCTCGGCAACGCCGTGATCCAGGTCCTCAAGGGCAAGGGCATCCAGCCCAAGAAGATCCCGACGACCGGTCAGGACGCCACCTTGCAGGGCATGGAGAACGTGCTCCAGAACTACCAGTGCGGCTCGGTCTACAAGCCGATTTACCTCGAGGCCCAGGACGCCGTCGCCCTGGCGACCGTCCTTCGCGCGGGTAAGGCCGTGCCGACCGCCCTGGTCAACAGCACCACGACGCCGCCCTCCGGCGTCACCGGAACCCAGCAGCCGGCGTCGCTTCTCGTCCCGGTCTGGGTCAACGCGGCCAACATGAACTCCACTGTGATCAAGGACAACTTCATCGACAAGACAGCTCTGTGCGCTGCCGTCACCGCGGCCGTTTGCACAGCCGCCGGCATCTCGTAACCGAACTTTGACCAATGACGCCGCCGCCTCACGCGGCGGCGTCATTCCCAGCCACAATTCAGGAGTGGAACAAGAGGTGCCGGCGGTCGAGGCGTCACCTTCCACCGGCCGGCCGCTGCTCCAGATCAGAGAGCTGGACAAGCACTTCGGCCCTGTCCAGGCTCTGTACCACGTCGACCTCGACCTCCCCGCCGGCAAGGTCACCGCGCTGTGCGGCGACAACGGCGCCGGCAAGACGGTGCTGACCAAGTGCATCGCAGGCATCCATCAGTCCGACCACGGCCAGTTCTTGTGGAACGGCCAGCCCGTCCACATCCGCAGCCCCCGCGACGCCGCTCGACTCGGCATCGAGACCGTGTACCAAGACCTCGCCCTGGCGGACAACCTCGACATCGTGCAGAACATGTTCTTGGGGCGGGAGCGTCTCCGGTACGGCCTGCTTGACGAGGACAGCATGGAAAGGGCGGCCGCGGAGACGCTGGCCAGCCTGCGCGTGACGACGGTCAAGTCGATCCGGCAGCCGGTGGCCTCGCTCTCGGGAGGCCAGAGGCAGTCGGTCGCGGTGGCCAAAGCGGTCATGTGGACCTCCAAGCTCGTGATCCTCGACGAGCCGACCGCAGCGCTCGGCGTGGTCCAGACCAAGATGGTCCTGGAGCTCGTGAGGCGCCTGGGCGACCGTGGCCTCGCCGTGATGGTGATCTCGCACAACCTGAACGACGTGTTCGAGGTGGCCGACCGGATCGCGGTCATGTACCTCGGGCGCCTGGTCGTGCAGGACGATGCTGCGAAATTCGACCGCCAGAGCCTGGTCGAGTACATGACGACGGGAGGCCAGAGCCGAACCGATGGCGCGCGCACCAAGGAGAGCTGACGTGGCAGGCATCGCGCCCGAGCACGCGCCCGACCTCACCGCCGCTCCCGAGGCCGCCCAGCTGGAAGTTCCACCCGAGCTGGTCGCCCAGTCCCTCGGCGCTTACGTACGCGCCCAGCTGGCCCGGATCAGGGCGGGCGAGAGCGGTGTCCTGCCAGTCATCGTCGGCCTGGTCGCCATCGGGGCCGTCTTCCAGGCGATCAGCCCGGGGCACGTCTTCCTGTCGGCGGGCAACCTGGTCAACCTCTTCCAGCAGAGCGCTGTCTTCATGGTCCTGGCCATGGCCGAGGGCTTCGCGCTGGTGCTCGGCGAGATCGACCTCTCGATCGGTTACGTCGTGGCGGTCGGAGCCGTGGTCGGCGTCCAGCTCGTGCAGCCCGTGACGACGAACTGGCCGTGGTGGGCGGCGATCGTCGCGGCCCTTTTGGTGTGCGCCGTGATCGGGGCGGCGCAGGGCACGTTGATCACGCGGCTCAGGCTGCCGTCGTTCGTCGTCACGCTGGCCGGCTTTCTGATCTTCAACGGCGTGATGCTGATCCTCCTCCTGCTCGGCCCCTTTTCCGGTTTCCCCAACCTCATCGGCACCAGCAACAACGAGATCATCCTCCACGACCTGATGTGGGCCAACATCGACCCGACGATCAGCTGGATCGGGATGGTAGTCGTCGTGGCGGGGGTCGGGCTCTCGCTGTGGCTGCGCGACTCCCGCAGGCGCAAGAGCGGGCTGGTCGCCCCGCCGGCAAGCCTGACGCTGATCAAGATCGGCCTCATGGCGGCGGTCGGGATCGTCGTGGTCGCGATCTGCAACCAGAACCGGGCCAATCTGGGCACCCTGGAAGGGGTGCCCTGGTTCATCCCCATCCTGCTCGCCGTGCTTGGCGCCTGGACCTTGCTGCTCGGCCGGACCAAGTACGGGCGCTACATGTACGCGATCGGGGGCAACCCCGAGGCTGCCC
>JBOHUP010000143.1:0-2424 GCA_050734615.1 Candidatus Dormibacteraceae bacterium
CTGATTTGTGGTGCGCAACTCGCGTGCGACCTTGGCGCTGGGGTCGCCGTCCGCACAGCGCAGAACGATGCTGGCGCGTTGAGCCAGCCCATTGCTCGACTTGCGGCGTTTGGTCCAGCGAAGGAGCTCCACCCGGTCCTGATCGGAAACCGACAGAATGGCTTTGTGGGGACGGCCGCGTGGCATGGCGTAGACCTCAGTGTGCGACCCGCCGGCGACGCCCCTATTATTACATGCACTTCTGTCTCAGGACACTAGGGCAGTCGGACCGAGCCGTCCCCTTCTAGGATCCAGTCGGGATTGTGGGCGACCTCCCACACATAGCCTTCGGGGTCCGCGAACGCGCCGGTGTAACCACCCCACGAGGCGCGTGCCGCGGGACGAGCGATCCTTCCGCCGGCCCGTTCGGCAGCAGCCAACAGTCGATCGACCTCCCCGGGCGAGCGCACGTTGTGGGCCAGCTCGATTCCAGGAGCACCGTGGCCTCCGAGCGCGGTCCACAGTCCAAACACCATGCCACCGGCCTGAAAGAAGGCCACTTCATCGTCCGGCTGCTGCGCACCGCGCCACCCGAGCGCTGCATAAAATGCCAGCGCCTGAGCGAGGTCGTTGACTCCGAGGGTCACGGCGCTGATCCGCTGTTCCATCCCCGCAGTATCCGCCGGGACGTTTCCTCATGGCACGTTCCCGATACCCACGACGGCGTTCAAGACTCGCCGCCATTCGGAGGCGCGCTCAGCTTAGAACTGGTTCCACAGGTACTGGTTGGTGACCTCATGGTGGAACTGGATCTCGGCCAGCTTGATCTGCGATCCGAGGGCTTTGGGGCACCGCTCGGCCGAAGCAAGCTTGAGCTCGGCGAAACGCGTCTGCACCTCCTCGCCAAGCGTCTGGCTCACGAACTTGCTCGCGCTGAAGAGACGCATCGCCTCGTAGATGTTGTCGGGTAGGAAGCGCGTTCGGCTGGACTTGCGCGCCGCGCCTTCCGGGCCCTCCATGCCCGTCTTCAGCAGCGTGTAGACGGACAGGTACGGATTGGCGTCCGGCGCGACGGAGCGCACCTCGATCCGCGCCGAGGCTTCGTTGCCGATGGGGATTCGGATCATGGCACCGCGGTTGATAGGCGAGGCTTCGATCTGGTTGGGAGCTTCGAAGTGTGGGTCCAAGCGGCGATAGGCGTTGACGCTGGAGTTGAGGATGAGGCAGATGTCCGGCGCCGCCGTGAGCACGCGATCGATGAAGTTCCAGCCCATGGCCGACAGATTGTCCTCACCCTTGGCGTCGTAGAACAGGTTCTTGCCACCGCGTCTCAGCGACATGTTGGTGTGCATTCCGTTGCCGTTGACGCCCGTGACGGGCTTGGGCAGGAAACAGGCGGTCAGGTCCATGTTCTGGGCGACCTGGCGGCACAGAAGCTTGTAAAGCTGGATCTGGTCGGCCGCGATCAGGGCCTCGGTGTATCCGTAGTTCATCTCGAACTGCGAAGGCGCCACCTCAGGGTGGTCCTTCTCGTTGCCGAAGCCCATGGTGCGCTGGACCTCCGCCGCGTTGTCGATGAACCGCCGCAGCTCGTCCCCTGGAAGCGAGTGGTAGTAGCCGCCGGTGGAGACGAAGTCGAAGCGACCTGTCTCGGGATAGCGTCGCTCAGCATCCTTGCCTCTGAAGACGAACCCTTCGATCTCGACCGCGACCAAAGCCTCGGTCCCGTCCTGGGCGAACATCGACTCGGTGTGCAGCCGCAGGCGCGTGCGCATGTCGGCCGGATAGGGTTCGCCCTCCCGGGATCTCACCTCGGCAAAGGCGAGCACCTTGCCGGGTCCGAAGACGTCTGCCGGGAGCCAGTAAAAAGACCGCCAGTCGACCACCAGGCGCAGGTCGGACTCGTGCTGCTGGGTGAATCCGCGCACGGAAGACCCGTCAAACGTGAGGTTGTCTGCCGACTTGACCAGGAACTTTTTGTCGTAATCCAGCATGTGCAGGCGTCCCTCGAGGTCTGTGAAGCAGACGGTGAGGGCCTTGATGCGCTTCTCGTCGGTCAGGTACTTCAGCCGCTCTTCCCTCGCTGCCTCGGGCGAAACCCTGGCCAGGCGATTGGCCTTGACCTCCAGGTTCATCTCCTCCAACTTGTCATACGGGATCTCGAGAAACGCGCGAAGGTTGGCTGAATCCATCACCCCTCCTGAATTTCGTGCGCGTGATCGTAGCGCAGCCGGTCTTTCCGCCTGGAGAGACGGCGCCGGTGCAATACTCCGTTCGTGGCGACCTCGATTGCGGTCACGGAGGGCTTCGTCCCCTTCCGCGGCTTCCGAACCTGGTACCGCATCGTGGGTGGCGGCGAGGCGGCGGGCAAGCTGCCGGTGCTGGCCCTCCACGGCGGACCCGGGGCCAGTCATGACTACATCGAGCCGCTCGAGGCTCTTGCCT
>JBOHUP010000144.1:0-3288 GCA_050734615.1 Candidatus Dormibacteraceae bacterium
GGTCTGCACCGTCGGCAATCGCTTGCCGGACTGTTCCAGGTAGGCCGCCAGCAAGTTCCAGACGGTCGGGACGCCGGCAAGAAAGGTGACGCCCTCCTCCTCGCAGAGCTCGACCAGCGTCTTCGGGTCGGCCGAGAAACGCCCTGGAAAGACACTCTTCGACCCGGCCATTCCGCAGCCGTAAGGAAGGCCCCAGCTGTTGGCGTGATACAGCTGCACGACCGGGAGCACGACATCGCTTTACCTCAGGCCGAGGTTGTCGCCCTGGAGCGTGCCCATGGTGTGGAGAAACTGCGACCGGTGTGAATACACGACGCCCTTGGGGTTGCCGGTGGTGCCGGACGTGTAGCACATGGCCGCCGCCATCCGTTCCGACAGCTTCGGCCAGGCATAGCTTTCGCTCTCGGCCGCAAGCAGCGTCTCGTAGTCCAGGAGCTCGTCGAGGCCGTTCTCGGCGGCAAACGTGGTCGGAGCTCCCTCGGCCATGACCACGATCTGGCGGACGCTGGGGATCTTGCCGAGAAGGGGCTTCAGGAGGGGCAAAAGCGACTGATCGGCAAATAAAACCTTGTCTTCCGCGTCATTGACTATGAATTCCAGATGCTGAGAGAACAAGCGGACATTCAAGGTGTGGAGCACGGCGCCCATGCACGGGACGGCATAGTAGAGCTCGAGGTGCCGGTTGTTGTTCCAGGCGAGGGTCGCGACGCGATCGCCCGCTTTGATTCCGAGCCGCTTCAGCGCTCCGGCCAGGCGGTTGATGCGCAGCACCATCTCGCCGTTGGTGGTGCGGTGAATCCCGTCGTCGCGCTTGGTCACGACCTCTTTGTCGGGGTGCATTCGCTCGAGCCTCCACAGCAGGTGCTGAAGACTGAGCTCGTAGTCCTGCATCAAGCCTTCCACGGCCGACACCTCCAGCTTTCCATATTCGAAAGGCAGGTCTTAAAAGATCGATGGTAAGGCCGCCGCGCGTACCATGCACACCCATGGCTTCCCGAGGTCGGGCCGACCTCCACATGCATACGACTGTGAGCGACGGGTGGCCAACCCCCGAAGATCTCGTCGATCACGCCCGCCACTCGGGCCTGGATGTCATCGCGGTCACAGACCACGATTCGATCGACGGAGCGCTGCATGCGGCCGAGCATGCCGCATCGCGATCGAGATTCCACGTCATCGTCGGCGAGGAGGTCTCGAGCCGAGACGGCCACATAGTCGGTCTCTTCCTCGAGCGAAGGATCCGGCCGGGCCTGTCGGCCGCCGCGACCGTGCATGCGATCCACGACCAGGGCGGCCTGGCCGTGGCGGTGCATCCCTTCTGGCGCACGGAGCGGCGAACCAGGACCGCTCCTGTACACGGGGTCGGATGGCTCGCCGCCGAACTGGACTTCGATGCCATCGAGGTCGAGAACGGGACGCCGGGCTTTTACGTCTTCAACCAGTTCGCGCGCCGGCTGCAGGTCGGCGCCGGCCTGGCGGAGCTCGGCGGTTCGGACGCCCATATCCTCGATGCGGTCGGTCGGGCTTTCACCGAGTTTCCAGGCAAGACCCCAGAGGCGCTTCGACAGGCGATCCAGTCAGGCACGACCGTGGCGCGGCGCAAGCGCTACCAGGCGGTCGGCCTGATGCGCTACGCGGCGTGGGGATTGAACCACCAGCGATACGCAGTAGGCTGACCGACAGATCATTTCCCCACTCGGTGGGGAAGTGCACGGCGACCCCAGGGGATGGGGCAGATGGGCGACTTTCCAGCGAGACCTACTCGCGGCGCTCGGGTTCCATACCATGAGGGCGCGCCCGCTTAGCTCAATGGATAGAGCGCCTGACTTCGGATCAGGAGGTTGCGAGTTCGAGTCTTGCAGCGGGTACCAACCGTTACCAGACCTAGCCTCGTCCGTTTATCAAGTCACTTGACTCCCAAGAGATTGGGCGCACCGTGATGGGCTTGCTGGTTGGACATTCAGTCCAAACCCGGATGAGGCCGGTGGCCACCGTCGTCTTGATGCTTTTGGCGGTAGTGGCCTGTGGGAGGGCTAGCAGCGGTCCTCGCGCGGCGACCCCGCTTTCCACGTCGTCCGCCGCCTCTGGCACCAGGACTTCGCCGACGCCCCTTCCAACACCCACAGGCACGAATCCCAAACTGGCGGCCGGTGACTGTCTAGCGGCTCCGGCGGGAAATCGCACTGCGCCAATGGGTAACGATCTGATCTCGCTCGAAGTTCCGCCCGGATGGACCCAACCGACAACCAATGGCCCGAGCGAGACTTTGCTCTTGCAGCTCGACGCTCCACCGGCATATGGCAGCGACAACGTCGTCTTGCAGCTACATAGCTTCCTGGGGCCGCGACCGGGTTCGAGTTCCCACGATGAACTTCAAACAGACGCAGCCAATGAGGTCACTGCGAGTCACTGGACTGTTGTCGGCTCGATTACGGATTGCTCGGTCGGCGGAGAGAGGGCCTCGTTTGTTGAGTTTTCGCACGACAACACCGTCGAGTATCGAGTTTATGTACTGCACCATCCAGATCAGCTGCTCTATGTCATTGATGTAGCCGGGCAGGGCGCTATCGACGATCAGTCAATGCTGGATGCCAAACGGGTAATGGGATCCTGGAATTGGGGAACGTGACGAGACGAGCCACCGGGCGGCAGAGTCGAACCACGTGGTCCAGCTTGGGTCGCATAAGCGCACTTGCCGTGATGCTGGTGGGGCTTGCGGCTTGCGGCAGGGTCGATGGTCCCATCGGGTCGGGCGATGCCTCATCGCCGAGCCGAACCATTTCGCCGACGCCGAGTAGGTCATCCCCATCCGGGTGGCAAACCTACCAGAGCACCAAATGGGGTTACACGCTTATGTACCCGCCGGCGTGGCTCGACATCGGCAACTTCGGCGCGCCAGACACCGAAAAGTATTTCTCAAATGAGAACGTGGGATCGGTCCGCGAGCTGGACACCAGCGGTGTATTACTGGCCATC
The DNA here is from genome assembly GCA_050734615.1 of Candidatus Dormibacteraceae bacterium. Classification (GTDB taxonomy): domain Bacteria; phylum Chloroflexota; class Dormibacteria; order Dormibacterales; family Dormibacteraceae; genus DASXBJ01. The sequence goes on from JBOHUP010000144.1 coordinate 2,977, forward strand.
AGCGTCAACCCACGGGTTGGCCAGACGTGCCCTTACCATGAGCGGGCTTCTACCGAAATTACTGGGCAAGTCGACGTAAACGTTGATGGCGTTCCTGCCAAGTTGGACGCGGTCGATAGCCATTCCGACTTTGAGCTATACATCGCACGCACTGGCTATTGCTACCGATGGATCTACTTCTTCGGAAGCCTTGCGACACGCGACGCGTCCGAAAGCATTGCAGTAACCCAACTCGATAACTTCAGGTTCGGGATGCCGTCCGCGACGTGAACCGATCCCATCGATATTCTGCGGGCGCTCCCTGGTTCGATG
>JBOHUP010000145.1:0-10215 GCA_050734615.1 Candidatus Dormibacteraceae bacterium
CCATACGGGTATGACTTGTCGGCCGTGCTGGCGTTGCTTCTGGCCGCACAGGGGGCCTCGGTCGGTTTGACCCGGCGCGCCGAGCTGACCTCGCTGTTCTTCGGTGGTGGCCACGATGAGGACAAGAACCGGATCCCCGCGGTGCTGCTCGATACGTCGGTGATCATCGACGGCCGGATCCTGGACATTGCGAAGACGGGTTTCGTCGACATGCCGCTCATCATCCTGAGCTCGGTCCTGCGTGAGCTGCAGATGGTCGCCGACTCGGCCGACGCGACCCGGAGGCGGCGCGGCCGGCGAGGTCTCGACGTGCTCACGGACATGCAGAAGGACCCGTCGATCAAGCTCCAGGTAACCGAGGACGAAGCGCCCTCTGGCACTGAGATCGATGCGCACCTCGTTCGCATGGCCAAGCGCAAAAGTTGGGCGATCATGACCAACGACTTCAACTTGAACCGCATTGCGCGGCTCGAAGGAGTGATCGTCCTCAACCTCAACGAGCTCGCGCAGTCGATGAGGCCGGTGGCGATACCTGGCGAGGAGATCATCGTGACGGTGGCTCGCGAGGGCAAGGAGCCGGGCCAGGGTGTGGGCAGCCTCGACGACGGAACCATGGTCGTGATCCAGAATGGCCGGCGGCTGCTCAACCAGACCATCACCGCGGTCGTCACCTCGGTGATCCAGACGTCGGCCGGGCGGATGATCTTCGCCGAGCCGGCCGGCGTGGACAGTCGGCGAACCAACAGCCGGACCAAGCGCGAGGAATCCGCGTGACATGCCTACGGTAGGCGCGATCGTGGCTGCCGCCGGCTCCGGCTCGCGGCTCGGGCGCGGCAGCAAGGCCCTGGTGCTGCTGAACGGCCGCACCACGCTGGCGCGGGTGCTCGAGCTCTTCCTCGCGCTGGACGAGGTTGACAAGATCGTGGTGGTCGGGCCGCCGAGCCGGCTCGAGAACGCCGAGCGCGAGGTGGAGGCGATGCACCCGCGCAAGCCGGTCATCGTCAAAGCGGGCGGTGAGAGCCGGCAAGCGTCAGTGCGTGCCGGCCTGGCGGCCCTGGGCGATTGCGATTTCGTGCTGGTCCACGACGCGGCCCGGCCGCTGGTCACCGCAACGTTGGTGCGGCGTGTGCTGGCCGCAGCGATGGAGTCGGGGGCCGCGTTTCCCGCGCTCGCCCCTCGGGATGCGGTGAAGCGCGTCGAGGGCCACCGGCTGGTGGAGAGCCTCGACCGCTCCCGGATCGTGCTGGCACAGACGCCCCAGGCTTTCTCGTACGAGCTCCTCGCCCGCGCACATCGGGAGGCGGCCGATGCCGGGTTGGTGGGCGACGACGACGCGCAGCTGGTCGCCGCCACCGGCCACGACGTCACTGTCGTAGAGGGCGAGCCGGCCAACATCAAGCTCACGACACCGGAAGACCTCGAGGTCGTGGAGGCGCTCATTCGCGAGCAGGAAGCCGCGGCCCAGTGAGGGTCGGGATCGGCTACGACGTCCATCGACTGGGGAGTGGACGTGAGCTCGTTCTCGGCGGAGTCCGCATCGATCACCCGAGCGGTCTGGTAGGACACTCCGACGCGGACGTCCTGACCCATGCGGTGATCGACGCGTTGCTGGGCGCCGCGGGCCTGGGGGACATCGGGAAGCTGTTCCCCGCCGACGACCCGAAGTTCAAGGGCGCCTCGAGCCTGGACCTCCTCGCCACCACGGTCGAGGCTGTGCGCGGTGCGGGTTACAGGATCGTCAACGTCGACAGCACTGTCATCGCGGAGGAGCCTCGCCTGGCGTCGCACTTGAAGGCGATCAGGTCAAACCTCGCCGTTCGCATCGGCATAGAGGCGGTGAGCGTGAAAGCGACATCACCCGAGGGGCTGGGCGCTTTGGGAGCAAAGTCTGGAATCGCGGCGCAGGCGATCGCGTTGATCGAGTAGCTGATCAGCATCGCGTCTTTCGCCATTTGACCCAATTACCCATGCGATACGAACTAATGGTCGTCGTGCCAAGACGAAGTTTACGTAAAGACGGCTTCACCAAGGGCCGCCCGGGTCGCCAGACTCCCGTCCACGCCCACTTCACCGCCGTGCCCACCCACAAATCCAAGACACTAGCGGCGTGCCCCTGCGACTCCACAACACCTTGACCGGAACCAAAGAGGTCTTCGAGCCGCTTGAAAAGGGACACGTCCGCATGTACACCTGCGGCCCGACGGTGTGGAACTTCGCCCACGTCGGCAACCTCCGCGCCTTCCTCTTTTACGACCTGGCCCGCCGCCACCTCGAGGTCTCCGGTTACCACGTGACACATGTGACCAACCTCACCGACATCGACGATCGGATCCTCGACCAGGCAACCCACGCGGGCATCACGATCGCCGACTACGTCAAGCCCTACGCCGCGGCCTTCTTCGAAGACATGGCCTCCCTCCGCGCTCAACCGGCCGAGCACTACCCGCGCGCGACCGACCACATCCCAGAGATGGTCGCGATGATCAGCCGTCTGCTCGAAGAGGAGCATGCCTACATCGCCGACGGCGATGTCTACTTCCGGATCGACAGCTTCCCTGCTTATGGCGCTCTGTCGCACCTCGATAGGACCGGCCTGCGCCCCGGCGCGCGCGTCGCCACCGACAAATACGACAAGGAATCGGTGAGCGACTTCGCGCTGTGGAAGAAGGCGCAGCCGGCGGACGAACAGCTCGGCGCCGTCTGGGACGCGCCCTTCGGCCGCGGGCGCCCCGGCTGGCATATCGAATGCTCCGCGATGAGCAAGCGCTACCTCGGCGACACCCTAGACGTGCACGCCGGCGGCGTGGACCTCATGTTTCCGCACCACGAGAACGAGATCGCGCAATCCGAGGCCGCGAACCACGCGACGTTCGCTCGCCTATGGCTTCACTCCGAATACCTGGGCGAGGCGACCGGGGAGAAGATGTCGAAGACTGCCGGCGGCTTCACCACGCTGCGCGACCTCGTGGGCGCGGGATACGACCCGCTGGCGGTCCGCTTCTTCCTCATCGCCAACGCCCACTATCGCTCGCGAATCCGACTTAGCCCGGAGGCGCTGCACTCGTCGGCCGAGCAGGTCCGCCGCCTGCGCGAGCTGGCCGAGCGGGTGCAGAGAGCACGGCCGGTCAGCCGCAACGACCATGTCCTGCGTCGCAGGATCGAGGAGGTGCGGGCCGGTTATCGAGCGGCCCTGGACGACGACCTCAACCTGCCTCAGGGAGTCGGTCTCGTGTTCGAGCTCGTTCGCGAGGCCAATGCCGCGCTCGACGCGGAGCGGGTTGGCGAGCAGGGCCTTGCTGCCCTGCGCGATCTGCTCGACGACGTCGACGCGCATCTCGACGTGATCCGCGCGGATGAGGACGGGCTCGCAAGCGAGGTGGAGCGGCTGATCGCCGAGCGCGAGGCTGCGCGCAAGGCCCGGGATTTCGCGCGCGCGGACAACATCAGGGACGAGCTGCGCCGGCGAGGCATCGCGCTCGAAGACTCCAAGGACGGCGTGCGGTGGCACCGCGTGCCGGTCTCGTGAATCAGTGCGGGAGCGCGGTCCTGACGACTCCTGTCTCGGGATCGAAGTAGCGGCGCGGGAGCAACGTCACGTTCTTTCCGAACAGGACGAGCTCCAGCGCGTCGTCATCGATCCCCTGCTGGCTGTGGATGTCGCGCGGCGGGTCGAGCCACGTCACGAATTCGCCAGGTCCGAGGTCCTTCTCGTACAGGACCCGCACCCCACCATCGGCTGCCTCCCAGTGCCGGTAGCGGTCACGGCCCTTGACGACGCACGCGACGCCCCACGAGTTGTGGTCGTGAACAGGGGTCTCCCCTGCGGGCGAAAAGCGCGCCAGCATCAGGGTCAGGCCGTCAGGATCGGTCTGCAGCACGGTGAAGCCCGAATCGCCGCCGTGCAGGGTCCGCATGTCGGTCTCGTGGACGAAGCCTGGCTCGCGCGAAGCGCTCGCCAGCAGCCGGCCCACCGCCTGAAGGCTGTGTTCGCTCACGCCGCCGGCGAGCATCACCCTCGCCTCCGCCATGAATCCCGCCACGTTTTGGTGCATCTCCACCCTCACCTCGGGCCTTCTCCCCGATCAGGGAGACCGGCGCACGTCGCCAGCATAGCCGTCAGGCTTTAGGTCATGCCCGCCAGCCGCAACGCTCCGACGGCAGCCCTGATCCACGGGCGCAATGCCGTGCTCGAAGCGGCGCGCGCGGGTCGCGTCGTCAAGGTCTACCAGGCGTCCGGGCTCGGCCACGATCCGCGCCTCGACGAGCTGGCGCGCCTGGCTCGCGTGGAAGTGGTTGCGCCGGACCGGCTGGACGCCATGGTGCCCGGCGTCAACCAGGGAGTGGCGGCCGAGCTGAAGCCCAGGCGTGACTGGAGCCTCAGGGAGTTGCTCGAGACCAGTCCTTCGCTGCTCGTCGCGCTCGATTCGATCATGGATCCCCAGAACCTGGGCGCCATCCTGCGCAGCGCCGAGGTCGGGGGCTGCGACGGAGCAATCGTGCCGGAGCATCGGAGCGCTCCACTGTCGGCGGTAGCCGTGAAGGCCAGCTCCGGCGCGACCGAGCTGCTGCGGATTGCGAAGGTCTCGGGGATGCCGTCCGCGATCGCCGAGGTCAAGCGCTCTGGCCTGTGGTGCGTGGCGCTCGACCCGCGCGGGGAGATGCCGGTCTGGGAGTTCGACTTCACGCAGCGCGTGTGCCTGGTCGTCGGCAGCGAGGGTGAGGGAGTGCACCGGCTGGTCAAAGAACGGTGCGACGCGCGGGTGAAGCTGCCGGTCGCCGGACACATCGCGAGCCTCAACGCATCAGCGGCGGCGGCCGCTCTCCTTTACGAGGTGATGCGGCAGCGATCCAAATAACGGGCCCTAGACTGGTCGGAGATGCCTGAAGCCGCCGTGGAGCTGCAGCGCGCCGCCGCCGACATCCCTCTGACGCGTGATGCGCGCGAGATCCTCGAGGAGGCGAGCGCCGCCGCGACGGAGCGAGGTGAGTCGCAGGCCACGCCGGCGGACATCCTGCGCGCCATGCTTCACCGGCGCGGCAGCCTTGCCGTGGAGACCGTAACCGCTATGGGCATCGACCCCAAAGCACTCGTCACCGAGGTCACCGCCGAAGGCGCGACCACGGCGACCCTGCCGCTGCGCCAGCTGCTGGTCAACGCCAACCGCGAAGCCCAGGTCCTCGGCCACTACCAGGTCGACTCGATCCACCTCCTGCTCGTGATGCTCTATTCGGACTCCCCCGATACAGCCAGGCCCCTGCAGAAAGCCGGCATCACGATGTACGACCTCCGCCGGCACCTGCAGGCGGGGGTGAAACCCGACTTCCTGCCCGGCGCATCGGACCGCGCTCAGGCGGGACGCTCGCAACCGGCCCAGGCGCGGGCCGGCGAAGCGCCACGGGCAGCCGCCGCGCTGCGCCGCAAGCCGTGGCCGTCGCTTCGCGGTGTGCTGTCCCTAAGCCCGGTGTTCCTTGGCGTTCTTGCCGCGACGGCATTGTCGGGGGTCATGCTCGCCCAGGGCATCCTGCCGGGCTTCGTCGGCCCGCTGACCATCATCTTCGTCACCGCGGGGTGGATCACATCGCTGTGCATCCACGAGTTCGGCCATGCGCTGGTCGCCTATCTCGGCGGCGACCGCGCCGTGGCGACGTCCGGCTACCTGACATTGAACCCGCTGCGCTACACGAACGTGCTGCTCAGCCTCGTCCTGCCGGTCATCTTCCTGCTGCTCGGCGGCATCGGTCTTCCCGGCGGCGCCGTGTACATCAACCACACGGTTCTTCGCAGCAAGGCATGGGATACCGCGGTGTCCGTGGCTGGACCGGTGGGGACTCTCCTATGCGGTCTTCTGGTGGCCGCGCCGTTCTACCTGCCGGGCCTCAACACCGTGGCGCTCGGCCGACTGGAGTTCTACGAAGCGCTCGCGTTTCTTGCGTTCATCGAAGCGATCGCCCTGGTGCTGAACCTGCTGCCGATACCGGGGCTCGACGGCTTCGGCATCCTCCGGCCATGGCTGCCTTACTCCGTCCAGGACTACGCGGTGCGCTTCGGGCAGATGGCGATCATCGGCGTCTTCATCGTGCTGTGGTTCGTACCTCCCGTTTCGAGCGCGTTCTTCGGAGCCGTGACACAGATCACAGACTGGACGGGCATCCCGCAGCTGCTGATCGCGTACGGCCACGTGCACATGCAGCTCCGGTGATGGAAAAAGTGGTCGTCGACGGATATAACGTCATGCATGCGTGGCCCTCCCTCAAGAAGCTGATGAGCGAGGCGTCGCTCGAGGCGGCGCGCGACAGGCTCGTGGAGCTACTTGCGGTGCTCGGCATGGTCACCAGCGCGGAAATCACGGTGGTCTTCGACTCTCATCGCGCGGCCGCGAGCGATGAGGAGATGGTCGACGGTGTGCGCGTCATCTTCACGCGTAAGGGGTACTCGGCCGACCAAGCGATCGAACGCATCGCATACGGCGCAAGCCAGGTTGCGGACATCATCACGGTAGCGACCTCGGACCGCTTTCAGGGCGACCTGGTGCGCGGCATGGGCGGCGCCGTGATCAGCGCGCCCGAGCTGGAGCGCAGAGTCCTCGACGCGGAAGAAGAGATGGGCCGCCGCGTCAAGAGATACACGTAGCGCTTTGAGCACCGTTCGACGCACGCGGATCATCTGCACCATCGGACCGTCGAGCGCGTCGCCGAGCATGCTGCGGTCGCTGGTCCAGGCCGGCATGGACGTCGCCAGGTTGAACTTCTCGCATGGCGACCACGCGACGCACCGGCTGACGGCGGCCAACGTGCGCGAGGCGGCCGAGGCCGCGGGCCGGCCGGTGGCGCTGCTCGGCGACCTGCAGGGTCCGAAGATTCGCACAGGCCCGCTGGAATCATCGTTCCAGAGGCTGGTGCGAGGCCGCCGGGTGGTGATCGTCGCCCAGCACGGTGCGGACCTCCCAACCCACGGCTCCGCGGCGACCTCTTCGGCGAGCGCGGAGGTGATTTCCGTCAGTCACCACGAGCTCGTCGACGCGCTGCGGGTGGGGGACCGCGTGCTGCTTGACGACGGCCGCATCGAGCTCGTGGTGCGAATGGTCGAACCCGGACGGGCCGAGTGCTCGGTGATGAGGGGGGGCATGCTCGGTGAGCGCAAAGGGGTGAGCGTTCCCGGCCGATCGATTCCGCTGCCGGCCCTGACCGCGAAGGACATCGAAGACCTCAAGCTGGCGGTCGAGCTGGGCGTCGACTACCTGGCACTGTCCTTCGTCAGGCGACAGGAAGATGTCCTGGCTTGCCAGCAACACCTGGGCGCGCTGGGCTGCAGGGCGCCTGTGATCGCCAAGCTCGAGAAGCTCGAGGCCATTCGCCAGCTGAGCAGGATCCTCGAGGTCGCCGATGCGGTGATGGTCGCGCGCGGCGACCTGGGAGCGGAGCTGAAGCTCGGCGACCTGCACGCAGTGCAGAAGGACGTGATCGACCGCGCGAACAGGGCGGGCGTGCCTGTGATCACGGCGACCGAGATGTTGGAATCGATGGTCACGTCCAACCGCCCGACCCGCGCGGAAGCGTCTGACGTCGCCAACGCGATCTGGGACGGCACGGACGCCGTGATGCTCTCGCAGGAGACTTCGGTGGGCGCTCACCCGGTCGAGGCCGTGCGGGCCATGGCCAGGATCTGCCTCTCCGCCCAACGTCATGCGTCATTCGAGCGCGCACGCCAGATCTGGCGCGAGCCGGGCCAGGTGGGGAGCGCCATCGCTCATGCGGCGGCCACCACCGCCGACGAGATCGGTGCTCGAGTGATCATCGCCTTCACCGAATCCGGGACCACTGCCCTGCGGTGCAGCAAGGCCCGTCCGCGCATGCCGGTGGTCGCCGCCAGCCCGCACCCCGAGGTGCTCCGCCGGACCGCGCTGTATTCCGGGGTCATCCCGCTCCTGGTGAGGCCCGGCCGGGACACCGACGAGATGATCCTGAACGCGACCACCGCCGCCAGGGAGAGCGGGCTGGTCAAGGCCGGAGACCGGGTCGTGATCGTGGCCGGAGTGCCGGTGGGGCGTCCCGGCCAGACCAACTTGCTCAAGGTCGAGACCGTTTAAGCGGGGCTTAACGAGGCCGCGGGCCTCCAAACTTAGGATCTAGTGCCTGCTTCCCATGGCCTGCTCGGGCGCATCCAGAGGGCCAATGACGATGCCACCCGGCGTTTCGGCCCCAACACGGCCGAGGTCGAGGCGTTCATCAACGCCGCCGGGCAGCTCACCCCGTGGCAGTGGCGGCAGGTCCTGGCGGTCCGCCGCCTGGTGGTTTCCATCTCCAAGGAAGGCGCCGGCGAGGCCGATTCGGCGCGCTCGATCCAGGCCGCGATCCGGACTAGCGATACTCGGATCTCCGAGCCGATGGCCAGGGCCGGCGAGGTCCTGTTCGACATGCTGACGAAAAAGAGCGATGAGAAGCAGGTCGCGGCCTGGCAGGCGATGTCGGCCCTCCTGATGCGCGCCCAGCTCCCGGCGTTGAAGTTCGCGGCCCATTACGCTCCGTTCGCCAGCTACATCCCGGTTTCGGGCGCCGACGTCTTGGACCCTCGATCGCGGCGGTTCATCGCCGCCATCGAAACGTTGACGCCTGAACAGTGCGAGCTGCTCTCACGCCGCTGGCGGCTCGGTCCCGTGGCTTCGCACACGCTGCTGCAGGCGGTGGCCAAGAATCGCCACGTCAAGAGCGAGGAGGCGGCGGCAATGGCCGCTCTTTCCGTCATCCCCACGCACCTGGCCGGCGATGCGGGCTGGGCGGCCGTGCGTACCGTCGTCCACGGCGGCCGTGTCCTCGGTTCGCTGGGAGAGCTGTCACGGGCCGAGGTCGCCGAGCTCTGGGTGCCGCTGGAGGGAGCCATCCCCTTCGGTTCGCTCGATGCGGACCGGGATGCGCCGGCGGCCGTACGAGTCCGGACGGCCGTGGGCAGCGCCATCAGGTCCATCAAGGCGAGCCGTGGCCCGTCTCGGGTTCCGGTCACCACGCCGGCCAGGGCACCCGCTCCGTATGGACCTAACAGCACCGAGGTGGGCGTGTTCATCAAAGGCGTCTCCGAGATGACGCCCATCCAGTGGCTGCGTGTCCTGGACCGCCGCAAGCTGGTGGCCAGCATCACGCGTGAAGGCAGCGCTGAGCCGGCAGGAGTGGTGCGGTCTATCCTCGCCGCCATCGAGGGGACCCGTGAGCTCGACACGTTCACGCGGTGTCGGGCGTTCGCCGCCGTCGAGCGCGCCGGCTACGCGGCCGAGGCCCGTGGCCACCTGACTCGCGAGCAGGTCGACCAGATGTATGCACCGTTTGCTGAGTCTTTCCCCATCGACCAGCTCAACGGCGGAGGCTTCGCCCACAAGCTTGCCTCGCTCAGCAAAGCCGATTGGGAGAAGGTGGCCGCAGACGCCCCGGACGCCAACGAGGAGGCGGTCGCGCCGCTGGTCAACGCCGGCACGGCCCTGATCGATTTCTTCGGCGGCCGCTCAGACGACGAAGCGGTGGTCACGTGGCATGCTGTGGCAGCGCTCGTCCGGCATCAGCACTTGACTCCGATCAAATTCGCCGCTTCGTACGCTCCGTTCGCCTCGGCGATTCCGGTGACCAGCCCGAGGGCTCTGGGTGCGATCGTCTCGCGCTACGTCACCGCGATCGGGCGCTTGGGATCGCCGCAGTGCGCCGTCCTTGCCCAACCGTGGCAGATCGACGACGAGCTCTCCAACGCGCTCTCCAAAGCCACCGTCGACGGGAGCGCGCGGCCGGCGGAAGAGGCCGGCGCCCTGGCGGCCGTGGTCACGGTGCCGATGCGACTGTCAGGCAGCAACGGCTGGGCGGCGGTGAAGACGCTCACGTTCGGAGGTCGCGTCGTGGCATCGCGTACCAGGTTGACGGCCGAGCAGCTCGACGCATTGTGGAAACCTATCCAGGCCGCCATCCCGCTGGCGTCTCTGGGGGCAGCGGCCAGAGCGCGTCGCTGACAGGTCGATGGAACAGTCGCCTTCGCCGATCCTTTAGATTCAGAGACGTGGCAGCAAAGAAGGTGACGAAAAAGGCGATTCCCCGGGTGAAGGCCCGCTCCAACTCTCACGGCCCGAAGTTCGAACGCGTGCTCGTCGTGTCGGCTCACCCCGACGACCCGGAGTTCGGCGCAGGCGGCTCAATCGCGCGCCTGGCCGACGACGGCGCGCGCGTCACGTACGTGATCGTTAC
>JBOHUP010000146.1:0-1960 GCA_050734615.1 Candidatus Dormibacteraceae bacterium
CTCGAAAGGTGGGCGCGCAGAACGGATCCACTCCACCTCGATCCCCGCGCGGATGGCGATCTCGGCGAAAGCTCGGAGCCGAGAGTTGTCTCCATCGACAAGAAGCAATCGCCGGCCGATCACGTTCGACAGGTCGGGCGCCTGCTCCGGCAACCCGACCACCGCGAGCGCGCGGCAGTCGTCTCGCGCCTTGATGTGTTCAAGGGCGGTTTCGAGGTCCTTACCGCGCACCACCACGGAATGAGGGCCGTCCGGCTCGCGGTACGTGCGGCCTCGAACAGGCAGGTCGAGGTCGCCCATCACGAAAATCAAGACACTTCCAGCATGGCAGAAGGGACCGGGCTTACTCTCTGCTGGATGCCCCTGCTTGGAGCCCACGTTGATTCGTCCGGCGGTCTGCACCTCGCGTTCGAGCGCGCGGCCGCGATGGGCGCCCAGGCGATCCAGGTCCACCCTACGCCGCCAGGCTTCTGGGGCTCGCCCAAGCTCGACGAGACACGCATCGCGACGTTCAAGGAAGCTGCCGCCCAGCACGGACGGTCGCCTTTCTACTTCCACGCCGTGTATCTGATCAACCTTGCGGGCGACGATCCCACCCTTCGGCAGCGTTCCGAGAGCACGCTCACGGGCTACCTCAAGGCGGCTGACGATCTCGGCGTCGACGGCGTGATCTTCCATACCGGATCGCATAAAGGCGCTGGTTTCGAAGCCCGGTTGCCGGCTATCACTGAGCATCTCAAGCGGGTGCTGGAGCGGGCGGACCCGAAGTCTGCGCACCTGCTGATTGAGAACAACGCCGGGCTTGGCGGCTGCGTCGGCGCCCGCTTCGAAGAGATCGCACGGATGTTGAGCGCCCTCGACGACCCAAGGGTCACCGTGTGCTTCGACACGTGCCATGCATTCGCTTCGGGATACGACGAGCGCACGGCCCCCGAGGTGAAGAAGACTCTTGACGAGCTGGACCATGTCATCGGGATGCCTCGGGTCGAGGTCATCCACTGCAACGATTCCGTAACGGGGCTTGGCTCCAACCGCGACCGCCACGCCAACATCGGGACCGGGCAGATCGGCGAGGAAGGGTTTCGTGCCCTGCTCCACGAGCCCCGGTTGGCGAAGCTACCCTTCATCCTCGAGGTGCCCGGCGCGGGCCAGGGGCCTGACGCCGAGCAGGTCGCGGTCTTGAAGCGACTGGCGGGCTAGTCACGCCGGGCCTCCGACCACCATCTCGGGTGCACGCCGCGGGCGGCAATCCATACCAGCTCCTCCAGAACCCGCGTCAACCTCTTCACGACGAGGAGTCGGCGCGGCCTGGATCTAGGCCGCATCCGACGCCTTCTGGACATCGTCCGTGGCCCGCTCGGCCACCACCGGCCGGCGCCGCGGCGCGCGAAGCGACGCGAGTCCGCCCAGCAGCCAGCCGCGTACGGCCAGCAGCCGCAAGGTCGCCCACGCTTGCTGGATGCCCGCGGCCATGAGACGGCTGTTCTCGATCTCGCGCTGCACGTCCTGCAGCCGCTGCCAGGCCACGTCTTCGTACTTGTGGTACTCGTACATCGGATTCCTCCTTAACTGCCATCCTGCTTACAGTGGTTATTATAACCAGTGTTAGGGTGTTGCAGGTTATGGATATACTATTTTTGATGAGCGAACGTGAGGCCCCTGCCGAGCTCGGCCTGGTCCAGGCGTTTGTCAACACGGTCGACTTTGGCGACGGCCCCGAGGAGCTCAAGGACCAGAACACGCTCAGGGCCTGGCTGGTGGCCAAAGGACTCCTGGACGAGGGCGTGCCGGTCGAGGAGTCGGACGTACCGAATGCCATAGCGGTGCGCGAGGCGATGCGCGGTGTCATCGGTGGCAACACCGGATATCCCATCTACCCCATCGACACGGCAACCATGAACGAGGTCGCCGCGGCCAGCCGGCTGCGGATGCGGTTCGGGCCCGACGGCAAGCCCAGGCT
>JBOHUP010000147.1:0-9549 GCA_050734615.1 Candidatus Dormibacteraceae bacterium
AGCAGGTTGTCGGTGAGCTTGAAGATCTCGTCCTCGCGGCCGCCCGCGAGAAGCTCGGTGATGACCTCTGGCGTGAGCTTCGCGCCGGAGGCCATGTACGCGGCGAGCTTGGTGAGCTCGGAATCGATCACGCTGAGGTCGGCGGGCGTGACCCGCACGACCTGGGCGGCGACCGCCGGGGTCAGTTGGTGTTTCTCGAGCGCGCGCCGGGCCGTCCAATCGCTGAGGGCGCGGCCCTTGAGGTGCTGCATCTCCTCGACCGTTCCGCCCGCCGAGGTGATCGCTTTGGCGAGCTTGTTCGCGGGGCCGAGCCGGCCCGCCACCGTAACCAGCAGGCGGGTCGTCGGCGGGATCTCCTCCAGCGCTGATGCCATCCCATCGGCGCGCGTGGCCGGGAGCATGCGCACGAAGACCACCCGATGGGGGTCGAGAAAAGGGGCCTGGAGCACAGAGTCCTGGAGCCGAGCGGGCGTGAGGCCCGCGCCTTCGACGGTCTCGAGGCCGAAGTCGGAGACCAGATCTTTGCTCCACAGCTCGAGAACTGCACGCGCTTTCTCATCGACGAGGAATCTCTCCTCGCCATGAAGGAGCAGGGCAGTCGCGGCGGGGCGGTTCGCGGCGCGTGGCATGTACGTCGATCCTACTTGGGCTCGTCGAGCGTCATGGCAGTAAGCCAGTGGTCTGCTCGCCTACATCTGACGGATACGAGGTGTCATCGATGCACTCGGCGGCGTGCGGATCACGATCCCCCGCAACCAGTGAAGGAGCTTGCATGGTCGCGCTGAATAAGTGGGATGGTATCCGGAGTCGGGCGTTCCGGGCAGTCAAGCAGGGCAGTCGCGGCGGGGCGGTTTGCGGCGCGTGGCATGTACGTCGATCCTGGTTACATCGGCAAGCTGATCGTCCCCTCCTGGTCGGTACGCAGGACGCTGGGTGGGAATCCACTGGCGAGCCTGCCGACTCCGCGCGAAGCGATCAGCTGGGTGCCGGCGAAGACGGCGACGCGCTCCAGGTCGGGGGAGAGCAGGCTCCGGCCGCCGTTCGGAAGCAGGACGTACGTGCAGGGCCCGCGGAAACGGGCGGCGGCGATGGTCTGGGCGTCGAGGTCGAGGTCGCTGAGATCGCAGAACGTCCGGCCGGAAGGTGACCGCACCACCAGGGCCAGGTCGGCGGCGCCGGGCTGGTCTCCTGGGGCCCCTGGCTCAGGCGAGATGGCCTGCATTTGGAATCCCGCGACCGCCACGGTTTGACCGGCGCGCAGCCGCTGGATCGCGGCGCCGCGGGCCGTGGCCTCCAGGGCGGCGGTGCGCCATGTGCTGCCGGTGAGGGCGGCGTCGGGCACGAACACGGTGTGCACGGGCCGGTCAAAACCGGCGAGACCACCGACATGGCCGAGGGAGGGCGCCGTGATCACGAGGGCGTCGAGGTTGGTCTGCCACGGAGGGAGCTGGGCGCCGAGCTCGTCCTTGAGCTTCTGGGGACTGGGACCTCCGTCGATCAGCACGGTGCCCTGCGGGCCGCGCAGCAGGACGGCCTGACCGTCACCAACCGACATGACCACCGCCTCGGCGGGCGCGTTCGCCCACATCACCAGGGCGATGGTGGAGATGATCGCCGGCGCCGCGATCGTGGCTATGAGCAAGGGCTTGCGGCGAGGACCAGTGGCCTGGGCACCGGCCACGGCCGGGCCGAGCGCCGCGTAATAAGCGACGCCCAGCCAGGTCGGAAACGTGGGGATCGAGACCACGGCCGCCGGCGCGCGGGCAAGCAGATAGGCGACCTGCTCGACGTAGTCGACCAGGCCCGTGATGGGAATCGCCACGATTCGAGCGAGGTCGGGGATGAACGAGCACGGCCCGAGCAGGAGCCCGCAGATGACCAGGACAGGCAGGATCGGGAGGGTGAGCGCGTTCGCGAGAGGGGCGATCGGCGACAGGACGTGAAAGTCGGTCGCCATCATGGGCAGGGTGCCGACCTGGGCGGCGCACGTGACGGCGAACGGTTCGCGGAAGAAGTGCGGCAGGAAGCGAAGGCGCCTTTCGATCCCGGGTGTCAGCAGGATGATCGCCGCGGTGCCGGCGAACGAGAGCTGGAACCCGACGTCCCAGGCCAGCTCTGGATGCCAGCCGAGCATGGCGGCCGCCGTGACAGCAAGCGACGTCCAGACATGCGTCGGTCGCCCCAGGTGTGATGCGGCGATCGCCATGGCGCCCATCGCGGCGGCGCGGGTCGCCGCCGGCGTCCCTCCCCCGGCCATCGCGTACAGCGCGATGAGGCCGAGCGCGGGCCAGGTGGCGAGCCGACCGAGAAGCGGTTTGAGGGCGCCCTGCACGATACGGGCGAAGACCGCCACCTTGAGCCCGCTGAGGACCAGGAGATGGATGAGGCCGGTCGCGATCAACGCTTGCTGGAGGGCCGGGGGAATGCCCTGCCGGATCCCGAGCACGATGCCCAGCAGCACGGCCGCATGTGGTGCCCTGACGGCGGCGTCGATCGCAGACGTGTAGCCGGCGCGCAGAGATTCGGGCACGCCGGCGATCCCGCCGCCCTTGTCGACCACGTCCAGGGCGGTCGCCAGCACCTCGAGGTAGACATGTTTCTGCGCCAGGTAGGCGCGGCGATCGAACGTTGGGAGGTCTCGGGGAAGCATGAGCTTGCCGGTCGCCTGGACCTCGTCACCGAAGGCGACCTGGGAAGGCCCTTGCCAGCGAATGTCGAGGTTGCCGATTCCAGCGACCGTGTATCGGGAGAGGGCGATGTTGTCGGGTTCGACGAGGACTTCGATCCCGACGCCCGAGGGACGGGGGTCGTCGGCGACGTGGCCGGTCAGGGTGACAAGCCGGCCGGCGAGTGATGCAGCGCGCGCAGGCGTCTGCGGATCGGTCGCGGGCAGCTCCGCCCTGCCCACCGCCAGAAGCGCCGCGGTCAGCGCGAGCGCAAGCAGTGGCGGTCGGATGAACAGCGCCAGGCCAAGGCAGGGCAGCGCCAGAGCCACCGCCACCACGCCGAGAAGCGGTTGGTAAGGCGCCAGGACGACCGCCGTGGCGAGCGCGACGCACCACGAGAGCGCGATGACCAGGCCGGGCAGGCGGGTCATAGAGTGAGGTAGCGGCGTGCAATCACATAGTCGGCCTCGCTCATGCCCAGGATGTCCACGAGCTCTCGGGTGTTCTGGAAACCACCGAAGTTGGAGCGGTAATCGATGCACTCCTGCGCGAAGACCTCGCTGAACCCCGGGACTGTTTCGAGCTCATCGAGGGTCGCGGTGTTGAGGTTCGTGCGTGTGACGACCGTGCCTGAGGTGGTCTTGGCAAAGGGAACCTTGACCTGCTCTCCGTCCTTCAAGCGTCCGGCCAGGTTGGGGAGGCGGGAGGCATCCGCGTCAGGGCTCAGCCCACCGGCGGCTGAGATGGCGTCGTAGACCCGATCGCCGCGCGGGAGGCGGTAGAGGCCGGGTTTGGGGACGGCCCCGATGACGTCGACGAGGAGACCGGCTGGGGGCGGGACGTCAAGGCTCGAATTGGGCGGTGGGTTCTGAACCAAGGCTGGAGGGGCTGCCAACGAGTTGTAGGCACGCGCTCCGACCACCCCCCCGAGAGCGAGCACGATTGGGATGGTGAGGGCGGCGATGCGCTTCCAGTTGGGCACGAGACGGATGCGAGGGGGCATGGGTTCGAAGGTAGGCAGCACCGGCCGGCAATGGAATCCAGGCTGTTAACGCCGGGCCATTGGTTCCCGGGGAAGGATTCGAACCTTCGGTCGAGGATCCAAAGTCCTCTGCCTTACCGCTTGGCCACCCGGGAAAGTCGTGACGACACTAGTGTGGAGAAACCCCGGCGCCAACGAGCGTGACCTCGCGGCGAGCCTTGGCGTTAGGTATTGGAATGAGACTCACGTTCCTGGCAACGTTGCTGCTCTTGACGGCCGCTTGCGGGGCGTATCAATTCCCCGGTTCCAGTCCGTCAGGGGGGACTGGCACCGTCAGCGGACGCGTGTTCGAAGTGCCCTGCTCGCCGGTCGAGTCCCCTGACAACGCGTGCACTGGACGTGCCGCACCCGGAGTTGAGATCGACTATGCGAACGGCGCGGCGACGAGCAAGACCGTGACCGACCCGAAAGGCGCGTATTCAATCCAACTGGCCGCTGGAACGTGGAAAGTGACGTTGAAGAGCCCCCTGCGGATCGTCAGCGGGCCGGCATCGGTGACTGTCGCCGCGGGCTCCAACGCCGTCGCGAATTACACCGTCGACACAGGGATCCGCCTCCCCGTCCCGCAGCAATAACTCGCCTCCCCATCCCGCAGCAATAAATAGAAGAACAGCCACCCACCGCCCCCCACCCGCCCAAAGGGGAGTGAGTGACGCCGACTGTATTGGCGCCGGGGGCGCGGGGTCAAGCCTGGTGGTTAAGGCACCAGGTTGATGAGCCGGTCCTGGACGTAGATCACTTTAGAGGCAGCCTTGCCGCTCAGCGCCGCCTGGACCTTCTCGCTGGACAACGCTGCGGCCAGCGCCTTCTCCTGGGGCAGGCCGGCGTCCACGTTCAGCCGGTCCCGCAGCCTTCCGGCGACCTGGACCACCAGGACCACCTTCGGCTCCGCCGCCGCGGCCGCGTCGGAGGCGGGCCACTCCGCGTCTGCCAGCATGCCATGCTCGCCCAGCCTCTCCCACATCTCCTCGCCGATGTGCGGCGCCAACGGATTGAGCAGCTTGACCAGGGTCCGCACCGCCGAATCCCATTCGCCGTCGCGCGTCCCGCCGCCATGCAAGTAGTCCTGCATCGTGTTGGCCAGCTCCATCAGCGCCGCGACCGCGGTGTTGAACCGCATCTCCTCGTAGTGCTCGGTGACCTTCCCCACCGTCTGCGCGACCTTGCGCCGCAGCACTGTCGCATCGCTCGCTCCCGGCGCACCCGAACCACCTTCTCCAATCGATTCGGGCGCCAGGACCAAGCGCCACACGCGCTGAAGGAACCGCACGACCCCGTTCAGCCCCGCGTCGGTCCACTCGACGTCCTCCTCCGGTGGACCGATGAACATCTCGTAGATCCGTCCGGCGTCCGCTCCCTGCGCCGCCACCAGCTCGTCAGGCGAAACGCCGTTGCCCAGCGTTTTCGACATCACCTGGCCGAATCGCTTGACCATGCCCTGATTGAACAGGCGCGTGAACGGCTCCGAGGCGTCGAGCATGCCGGCGTCATGCAGGACCTTGGTGAAGAAGCGCGCGTACATCAGGTGCAGGATCGCGTGCTCGACCCCGCCCGTGTACTGGTCCACAGGCATCCAGCGGTTCGCGAGCTCGGGATCGAATGGCTGCGTG
Source organism: Candidatus Dormibacteraceae bacterium (assembly GCA_050734615.1). Classification (GTDB taxonomy): domain Bacteria; phylum Chloroflexota; class Dormibacteria; order Dormibacterales; family Dormibacteraceae; genus DASXBJ01. The sequence goes on from JBOHUP010000147.1 coordinate 5,319, forward strand.
GCGTCGTGCGGGCTCGCGTAGCGCAGGAAGTACCACGACGAGTCGACGAACGTGTCCATGGTGTCCGTCTCGCGGCGTGCCTCGCCTCCGCATCGCGGACACGTCGTGCGCCAGAACTCCGGGGTGTCGGGCAGAGGGCGATATTCCTTGGGCAGCAGCACGGGCAGCTGGTCCGACGGCACCGGCACGATGCCGTCGAGCCGGCAGTACACGACCGGGATCGGGCAGCCCCAATAGCGCTGGCGCGAGATGAGCCAATCGCGCAGCCGGTACTTCACTGCGGCGTTGCCCTTGCCGCGTGCCTCGAGCCAAGCCGTGACCCGTGCGATTCCGGAAGCCGTGTCCAGGCCCGAGAACTCTCCGCTGTTGACCATGACGCCGGGCCCCGTGTATGCCGCGCGCAGCTCGCCCTGCTCCTCGCCTCGCGGGGCGATGACCTCGCGGATCGGCAGGTGATAGGTGGTGGCGAACTCGAAGTCGCGCTCATCGTGCGCAGGCACGGCCATGATCGCGCCCGTGCCATACGTCATCAGCACGTAATCGGCGACCCAGATCGGTACCCGCTCGCCGTTGACGGGGTTGATCGCAAACCCACCGGTCGCGACTCCCGACTTCACGCGCTCGGTGGACAGCCGTTCGATATCGCTCTCCTTCCGCGCCTTCTCGGCGTACTCGCGAACACGCTCGCGGTGCTTGTCGGTCGTGATCCGCTCGACCAGCGGATGCTCCGGCGCCAACACCATGAACGTCGCGCCGAAAAGCGTGTCGGGACGCGTGGTGTAGACGCGCACCGTCTCACCGCCGAAACCCTCGACCTCGAAGTCGACCTCCGCTCCGTGGCTGCGCCCGATCCAGTTCGTCTGCATGACACGCACCTCGTTGGGCCATTTGTCCAGCAGAGACAGGTCGTCCAGCAGCCGGTCGGCGTAGTCGGTGATCTTGAAGAACCACTGCTCGAGGTCGCGCTTCTCGACCTCGACCTCCGGATGCCGCCAGCACCGGCCATTGATGACCTGCTCGTTGGCGAGCACCGTCTTGTCGACCGGGCACCAGTTGACCGGCGCCATGGCACGATAGGCCAGCCCTCGTTCCAGCATCAGCAGGAAGAGCCACTGGGTCCACCGGTAGTAGTCCGGCATGCACGCGATGACCTCGCGGTCCCAGTCGTAGAGGATGCCCAGCATCTTCAGCTCGCGGGTGCCCTTGGCGATGTTGGCGATCGTCCAGTCCTGGGGGTGCGTCCCCGGGTGCTTCATCGCCGCGTTCTCCGCAGGCAGCCCAAAGGCGTCCCAACCGAAGGGGTGCAGCACCTCAAACCCCTGCATGCGCTTCATCCGCGCCAGCACATCGCCCAGCACGTAGTTGCGCGCGTGACCGACCGTCAGGTCGCCAGATGGGTAGGGATACATGACCAGGTCGTAGTACTTCGGCTTGGGCGAATCGTCCACCGCCTTCATCACCCCGCGCTCGGCCCAGACCTTCTGCCACTTGGGCTCGAGGTCCTGGGGAACGTAGACGCTACGGCGGGGCCGGCTGACCATTAGGTTCAAATTTTAGGGATGCGAGTTCGTGACCCACGATCGCGACCAGGACCAGCCCCGCTCCGGCCGCCTGGAGCCAGCCGAATCGCTGTCCCGCCAGGACCACCGCGGCGGCCAGCGCCCAGGCCGGTTCGGTGGTCATGATCAAGGCCGTCCGGCTCGCGCTGAGATGCTGCTGGGCCCAGGTCTGGATGTAGAAAGCGAGCGCCGACGCGAACAGGCCGGTGACCACGATCGCGAACCACACCGCGGCGCTCGGCAAGCTCAAGGTCGACGAGCCGCCGGCCGTGAAGACGAGCGCCCCAGTGCCCATTTGCACCATGGCGAGCGGCGCCGATCGCAGGCCGGGCGACCAGCGGCTCAAAAGGACGATGTGCAGGGCGAACAGGAATGCGCACGCCACGGTCAGGAGGTCGCCGAGGCCGAATCCGGAGGGCCCTCCGACCAGCATCACAGTCCCGGACAGCGCGACCAGGACCGCGATCACCGTCCACCGCCGCAGCGCCACGCCGAAGACGCGGTCGATCAACGGGGTGAAGACCACGAACAGCCCGGTGATCAGGCCCGAATTGCCGGGGCTGGTCATGGTCAGCCCGACCGTCTGCGTCAGGTAGCCTGCGGCCAGGACGAGGCCGGCGAGCACCCCCACCCACAGCTCGCGGCGCGAGGGCAGCCGGCGCACCAGCACGATCATCACCAGCAGGGCGAGCACGAACCGCAGCTCCAAAAAGCTCAGCGTCGGGTAGTGAGAGACTGCATCCTTGACGAGCACGAAAGTCCAGCCCCAGACGGCCGTGACCATGAGAAGAACGAGGACGTAGATCAATGGAGCGACTCTGGGCGCCGTGGCGCATGCAGTACATCGGTGGAGAGCAGCGACCGGGGTGCCTTTTCTGCCGGGTGCTCGAGAACCCTGACGACGACGATGCCGACCTGGTCCTTGGGCGACCGGAGGGAGCGCTGGTCATGCTCAACAAGTTCCCTTACAACCCGGGCCACGCGATGGTCGCGCCCAAGTCGCATGTGGCGACGCTCGAGGAACTCGACGATGCCCAGACCACCGACCTCATGCGGGCAGTGCGCCGGACCGTCGCCGTCCTGCGCTCCACGATGAATCCCGAGGGCTTCAACATCGGTGTCAACATGGGCCGAGCCGCGGGCGCAGGCATCCCTGACCACGTCCACTTTCACGTCGTGCCGCGATGGAACGGCGACACCAACTTCATGCCGGTCATCGACGATGTGAAGGTCGTGAGCGAAGCGCTGGCCCAGACCGCGGCCAAGCTCAAGCAGGCTTTCGCCGCCAGCTGACCCTGCCGCCGACCACGGTCGCAATCACGCGGCCGTCCTCGACCACGGTCATGTCGCACAGCTTGCCCGGCCGCAGCGAGCCCAGGTCCTTCTCCAGGCCGGCCGCGTAGGCGGCGCCGGCCGTGTAGGCGCGGATCGCGCCGGTGCGCGTCATGGCCAGCTCTGGATACCAGCCCGCGGTCCGGCGCCAGGTGGTCGCCGCCTCGATGCCCGCCAGCGGGTCTGCGATCTCGACCGGTGCGTCGGATCCGAACGCGAGGTGGGCGCCTGCTCGCTCCAGCGCCCGCCACGCATATGAATTGCGCGCGACCGCGGGCCACATCGCATCCGCGAGCTCGCGGTCGGCGACCGCATGGATGGGTTGCATCGACGCGATGACCCCGATCCGCGCCAGGCGCGGGATGTCCTTCGGGCTCACGCACTGGGCGTGCTCGATGCGCGGCCTCCACATTCGCCAGGCTCCGCGGTGCGGCGCGAGCGCGTCGAGCGCCCGGCGGACGGCGGCATCGCCGATGGCGTGGAGGCAGACGTTGAGCTCGGCTCGCGCGCAGCGCTCGACCATGTCGACCAGGTCCGGCTGCAGCAGACGCGCCGTACCCGACCCGTCGAGCATCTCGGCGGTGCGGCTGCCGAGCGAGCCGTCGAGAAATGCTTTGACGCCCCACATGCGCAGCCAGGAATCGCCCCACCCGGAACGCACGCCCATCCGCTCCGCGTGCGCGAGGTCTGACAGCGGTAGGTTGTACACGACTCGCACCGCGAGCTGCCGATCCGAATGGAGGCGCTGCAGCGAACCGAACCCACGCGCGCTGTCCATCGAATGGACCGACGTGAGGCCAAAGCGCGCCAGGTCCGTGAGGACCAGCGCCATGGCGGCATCGAGATCTTTGTCGTCAGGCTGAGGCACGATGTCCGCGACCAGTGCCATCGCGGTCTCACGCAGGATGCCGGTCGCCTCCCCCGCCTGGTCGCGGTCGATCGTGCCGCCAGGAGGATCAGCGGTCGAGCGGGCGATGCCCGCCTGCCGGAGCGCCGCGGTGGACACCCATGCGGAGTGCCCGTCCTTGCGGCGCAGGAAGACGGGCCGCCCTCCCGCCACCTTGTCCAGCTGGAGGCGATTCGGAAACGCGGGGTCGGCCCAGGAGTCGTTGGACCAGCCCGCCCCCGACACCCAGGCCTCCTTCGGGAGGGCCTTCGCCCGCTCCCCCACCTGCGCCACCGAGTCCGCAAGGCTCGTCACGCCGGTCAGGTCGAGGCTCAGCTTGCGGCCGGCCAGCCCCTCGAGATGGATGTGGGAGTCGATCAGGCCGGGCCACGCCCGGCCGGTAAGCCGGACGACCTCGGCGCGCCGCCCAGCCGCAGCCCGGGCCGGCGCGCCC
>JBOHUP010000148.1:0-5352 GCA_050734615.1 Candidatus Dormibacteraceae bacterium
GCGTCGCGTCCTCGGCGATCAGCGACGTCAGCTGGTCGATGTCGTACGCTTCGAACGCCGCGACGTAGCGCTCCAGCATCGCGCGGTCGGCCTCGCTCAATCGCGGTAAGGGGTCGCTGGTGCTCACCTTGCTCTTGGCGAGCGTCGACCGGGCTCGCTGGAGGGCGCTGTTGACCGAGACCACCGACGTGTCGAGAAGCTCAGCCACCTCGCTCGCTTCCCAGCGGAGCACTTCGCGAAGCACCAGGACAGCCCGCTGTCGCGCGGGCAGGTGCTGCAGCGCGGCCACAAAGGCGAGCCGGATCGACTCCTTCTCCACGGCGACGTCCGCCGGGTCCTTCTCGGGCGCGATGAGCTGCATCGGGATCGGCTCGAGCCAGGTCGCCTCGGAGCGAACGTTGAGGTTCTTCTCCAGCGGTTCCAGCGCCGGGCCGAGGTCCATCGGGCGATGCCGGCGCTCGCGGCTCTTGAGCATGTCGATGCAAACGTTGGTGGCGATCCGGTAGAGCCACGACCGCACGGCCGAACGTCCCTCGAACCTGTCCCTGCTCCGCCACGCGCGGACGAACGAGTCCTGGACGGCGTCCTCGGCATCGAACGGTGAGCCCAGCATGCGGTAGCAGTAGGCCGTCAGCTGTGCCCGATGCTCCTCGAGCTCGCCAAAGGGCTGTGCAATCGCCAGCGTCAATTCGGACACAGCTACGATTTTAGGCGGGGGAGGCCTAGGCCTCGCGCGAGCAACTGGAGGGGCGAAAGCATCGTCAAGCCCATGCCGTCGGCTATGGACCTGCTGGTCATCATCCGCCATCACCACGGGCGATTCGACGGCGGTGGCTATCCAGAGCTACGGTGGCCCGATCCACTTGATCTTGGCGTTGCTCTCCTAGGGCGACTGTTCGCGTCGCCAGCGCAACCAGTTCTGCAGATCCTCGATCACGGCGGGCAGGAGCATGAGCGCGAGGATTGGGCTGCCCACGAGGTTGATCACCTGCCAAAGTTCGATATGTGAGCTCTGTGCAAGGCCGGTGTTATGCGACACGGGATAAACGCTCAGTGCAGTCATCAATATGTGTGCCATCGCTTGTCCTGCATCTGAAAAACGCGAACGCGGTGGCACCTCCCCGATTTCGCGCGACGGGTAGCAACGTGTCCCAAGACGTTCGACAGTCAGCATGGGAGGCAGTCCACCTCGACGCTCCGGTTCCTGGAACGTTCTGACGAGCGGCTACCACGCTTTCTCCGGCCTGATGTTGGTGGCCCCACGCACCCCTTCGATCCGCCTCGGCATCCTCGTCGTGATCGTGCTGGCGGCGGGCGGAGTTCTGCTGAGACTGTCCAACCTCGAGATCGCATTGCTCGTGATGGTCGGAACGATCCTCCTCGCGGTCGAGACGCTGAACACCTCGATCGAGATGTTGTGCGACCGCTTGCAGCCGCTCCAGGACGCACGGATCGGCAAGATCAAGGACGTGGCTGCCGGAGCGACCGCGGTAACGGAGATCGGCGGCGCGATCGTGGTGGCCGTCCTGGTCGGCCCGCATATTTGGGCAGCGCTGCACAGGTAACCCCGTCTGTTTCGTCCGCGGCAGCGAGGTCCCGTCAACACGAGGAATCGAAGAGCGACTCCCAGGCGGCCGGGTCGTTGGCCAGCACGCGCGGCAGCTCGACTTCGGGCGGGGCGGACTTGAATCCCGCGCCGGTGTCGAAGAGCGCGATCCGATCATGGTCATCGAGGAGGCCGCGCTCGCGAAGCACGGGCAGCGCCGCCAGAGCCGCTGCGGTCTCGAGGCTGAGGTAGCCGGCGCCCAGCGAGGCGGCGTGACTCTGCATCCGGGTCAGCTCATCCTCCGGGACCGCCACCGCGCCGCCACCCGAGCGCTTCAAGGCGGCGAGGATCAGGTGGTCGCCCAGCGCGGAGGGCACGCGAATCCCGCCGGCGCGCGTGGTTGCGCCGGTCCAGGGCTCGGCAAACTGTGCGCCTCGCTCAAAGGCGCGCACGATCGGCGCGCATCCTTCCGCCTGTACGGCGAACATCCGCGGCCGAACCGGTCCGATCATCCCCAGCGCCTCGAGCTCGTCGAACGCCTTCCACATCCCGACGAGCCCGGTCCCGCCGCCAGTCGGATACACGACGGCGTCAGGGAGCTCCCAGCCGAAATCCTCCGCGAGCTCGAACCCCAGCGTCTTCTTGCCTTCCACGCGATAGGGCTCCCGAAGCGTGGCCATGTCGAACGCGCCGGTCCTCTCGTGGAGGAGACGCGCCAGCTTCCCGCAATCGGAGATGAGCCCATCGATGAGGAGCAGGCGGGCCCCGCTCACGAGCACCTCCTGCTGGTTGGCCAGTGGGGCGTCCGCCGGCATGATGACGGTCGCGTGGAGGCCCGCGGCCGCGGCGTAGGGGGCCATCGCCCCGGCGGCGTTGCCCGCGGATGGAACGACGAGCTCATGCGCTCCAAGCTCGGCTGCCCGGCTGACCGCAACCGCCATGCCCCTGGCCTTGAACGAACCCGTCGGATTCAAGCTCTCGGCTTTGATGTGAAGACGCGGCAGCCCCAGGTTCGACGCCAGCCGGCCGGGGCCGAGCAACGGGGTTCCGCCCTCGCCGAGCGTGGTCAGGAAGGCTCGGCTGCGCACCGGCAGCAGCTCTGACCACCTCCACAACCCACCGCGACGCAGAGCCACCGACTCACGGGTCAGGGTTGCACGGGCAGCCTCGAGGTCGTAGCGCGCGAGCAGCGTGCGGCCGTCTGACGGATCGGTGCTCTGGAGCTGGTCGGCCCCGTAGCGGATGCCGGACAGTGCACCCTCGAGGTGGGTGAGGGTCGAGCCTGTCGTTGGCATTGACTCCGAGAGTAAAGGGTCGCGCGGGTGAAGCCGTGCGGGGGCGGCTGCATGGTGTCCTGCATTACGCTCCCGGTGTCATGGCGATCGCCTGTCCCGGGTCCGGCAAACCCGCGTGAAGCTGCTCTTGGTCCTGGCCTTCCCCGAGGCGGTGCGGAATCAGTACCGGGACGGCCTGGCGGCGGCCTTTCCCGAGCTCGAAATCGAGATGGTCGACCACCACTCCAGGGTCGACCCATATATAGAGGACGCGGAGATCCTGGTCACCTTCGGCGCCCACATCAACGACCGAGTGCTGGAGAGGGCTTCGCATCTGAGGTGGATCCAGGCCCTCGGGACCGGCGTGGACGGCATCGTCGATCGGCCGGCTCTGCGTGAGGGCGTGATCGTCACCAACCTGCGCGGGTTGCACGGCAAATCCGTGTCGGAGGCGGCGCTCGCGTTCATGCTCGCGCTGGCGCGCAACCTGCCGCGTGCTGTGCGCAGCCAGTCGGCCGGGCAATGGGATCGATTCCAGGTCACGATCCTGGCCGGCGCGACAGTGGGCATCCTCGGCGTTGGGGTGATCGCCGAGGAGCTGGCGCCTCGGTGCAAGGCGCTGGGCATGAAGGTGGTCGGCATCACCTCCGCGAAGCGGCACCTGTCCGGTTTCGACGAGATGAGGGGGAAGGACGATCTCCTCTCGGCCGTTCGCGACCTGGACTATCTCGTCGTTCTGACTCCCTACACCAGGGAATCGCACCACATCATCGACGCGCGCGTGCTGGCCGCGATGAAGCGGTCCGCGTACCTGGTCAACCTCGCGCGGGGAGGGGTGGTCGACGAGCAAGCGCTGATTGACGCGTTGCGCTCGAATGTGATTGCCGGAGCTGCCCTCGATGTGTTCGCGGAAGAGCCGCTGCCCCCGGGCCATCCGTTCTATTCGATGCAGACCGTGATCATCACGCCGCATATGGCGGGTTTCCATGTCGGCTATGCGAAAGATGCGCTGCCGATCGTGGAGGAGAACATCCGCCGGTTCATCGCAAATGATTTCGATCACATGCTGAACGTGGTCAGGCGATAGGGAGGGACTTCTCATTGGCGGACATTTCCGAGCGCGTCAACCATCCTTTGCCGACCCGCGAGCTCGAGCGGCGGTGGGCATTGATCCGCCATGCGATGGAAGAGCGCGGCATCGACGTCCTGCTCGCGCAGGCCAACAACGACTTCATGGGTGGCTACGTGAGGTACCTCACCGACCTGCCGGCGACCAACGGCTACCCGCTCACCGTGGTCTTTCCGCGCGACGAGCCGATGACCATCATCGGCCAGGGCGCGTTCGGCCTCGACCAGAAGCTCTTGCCCCAGGGCGACGGCGTTCGCCGAGGGGTCGGGCGGCTGATGGGAGTGCCGAGCTATGCCTCGGCCCACTACACGGCCGCCTATGACGCGGAGCTCGCGGCCAGGGCGCTCGAGCGCTATGCCGGCGCGACGATCGGATGGCTGGGAACGGCGGCGATCTCTTTCGCGCTCGTCGACGGGTTGCAACGAAGCCACCTGGCCCGCGCGACGTTCCTGGACGCATCCGACACGGTCGATCCGATCAAGGCGGTGAAGAGCGAGGACGAGCTGGCCTATGTGCGCCGCACCGCGCTTGCGCAGGACGCGGCGATGCAGGCGGCATTCGGCGCGATCAGGCCCGGGATGACAGAGCTCCAGGTCGCCGCCGTCGCCGAGCATGCCGGCCACGACGCCGGCAGCGAGCAAGGCCTGTTCCTCTCGTTTTCGGCGCCGGCGGGATCGCCAGGCCAGATCGTCAACCGCCACCTCCAGAACAGGAAGCTGCAGAAAGGGGACCAGTTCAGCCTGCTGGTGGAGAACAACGGGCCGGGAGGTTTCTACTGCGAGCTCGGCCGTACGGCGGTGCTCGGCAAGGCGACAGACGAGATGCGCGAGCAGCAGGCCTTCGTGCTCGAAGCCCAGGGGTTCTGCACGCGGCTGCTCAAGCCGGGCGCCGAGCCGTCGGCGATGTGGGAGACGTACAACGACTTCATGCGTGACCACAGCAGGCCTGAGGAAAAGAGAGTTCACTTCCACGGGCAGGGGTACGACATGGTCGAACGCCCGCTGGTGCGCTTCGACGAGACGATGCCGATCGCCGCGAACATGTATTTCGCGCTCCATCCCGCCTTCTCGACCGAACGTACCTATTCATGGGCCTGTGACAACTTCCTGCTGACCGAAGACGGGCGGGTCGAGCGGCTGCACCGCCTCCCGCAGCGGCTTTTCGAGCTCGACTGAGAAGCTAGGAGCCGCACTCCAGCCGGGAAGAACCGGCGGCTGGGAGCAGCGGCCGGCGGGCGTCAAAAAGCCCCGGTCCTGACCCCGAGCTGTTTCAGCCACCGGCGATAGGCGATCGCCGTGCGGTCGCTGCGCAGATGCAGCTCCGCCTGGAGATCCAGAGGCAGCAGCTCCGGGCGCTGCGATTCGAGGATCGGCAGGTCCTGCGCGAAGATCCGGTCCTGGAAC